>CAMLHL010000003.1 GCA_946479855.1 uncultured Pseudomonadota bacterium | reverse complement strand
CCACCGAGTGGCAGGACAGGCAGTTCTTGGCCTTGGCCAGCGGCAATTCGTCAGCGGCGTAGGCGTGGCCGACGGTTGCCAGGGTGGCGGCAAGCAGGGCTGCATTGATGATTTTCATGATTCACTCCATTTCGTTGAGTTGAGGGGGAAATACGACTGATCGAGCCGGGCTCGAGGTTTGAAGGGACTGTCCTGAGCGGCAGTGACCTACATTCTTTCGTCATGGCTGGCGCCGCCGCTCAGGTCGACCATGTCGATGGTGACTTGGGCAAAAGGCAGAACCTTGCCGCCATACTGTTCGGCAAACTTGCGGGCGTCCGCTTCGTGCGCAAAGGAGGGGACGGTTGCCCCCATCGAGCCGCGCCGTGGACTGCCGATCACATAAAAGGCAGTTTTTGCATCGATCCACTGGCCTTCCGGGCGATTCCAGTCTGCCTTGCCCATGTCTTGGGTGTAGATCGCAGTGATGCGCTTCTTCTGCTCCGGGCGCAGGAAGATGGAGAACATTTCCCGAGTGTCGCAGAAGAAATCCGGTTCCCCGTGGTCGTAATGAATCTGCGCCTTGGGGCCGGGAAAATCGAGCAGCACCATGCCGTCCAGCGCGCAGGTGGTGTCGGCGGCGATTTCCCGGGGCAGTGTCGGCGTCGACTGTTCGTTGCAGGCACCGAGCAGCAGGGCGGCGAGCAGGATGGGCAGCAACCGGGTGCCGGCTTGCTTTGTTGAATTGAATAACATCATTTGAATCTCCAAACCGCCACCCCGAGTGGCGCAATGATCCAGAACACCATGGCACTGCCGAGCAGCCACGGATCGGCCAGGGTTTCCGGGAAGACCGTGGCCAGACCGTAAAGGCGCTGGACGTCCTCGAAACCGAAAATATTGAGGATGCGGAAAATGTCCGCCGGGTTGAGCATGAGCAGGACCGGAAAGAAATTCAGGTTCAGCTTGCCTTCGCTGATCACCAGCAGGCCGAGCAGCAGCAGGTCGTAGACCAGGACGTAGAAGAACCACAGGGCGATGGCGATGCCGCTCGCCCGCATGCGGTCGGCGCTCAGCACCGAGACCATGACGGCCAGGCTGAGGAAGCACAGACTCAACAGGAAGGCGCTGAGGACGAAGCCGCCGTAATGGAACAGCGCGGCGCTGCCCAACTGGTAGAAGAGCAGCAGTCCGGCCAGTCCGAAGCCGGCGACGGTGGCGACGCCCAGCGCCCCGGCCAGGCCGGTGAACTTCCCGAGCAGCACTTCGAAGCGGGTGATCGGCATCGACAGCAGCAGGTCGAGCGAGCCGCGTTCGCGCTCGGCGACGATGGCGTCGTAGCCGAGGATCAGCGCGATCAGCGGCACCAGGTAAATGACCAGGCTGACCAGGCTGGCGATGGTGACGTCGATGTTGCGCCAGCCGACGGAGCCTTGCTGGGCGGCACCGAAATAGGCGATGACCAGCGCGAAGACCGTGAATACGGTGGCGACGGCGAGTACCCAGCGGTTGCGCAGGCGATCGCGGAACTCTTTGCCGGCGATGACGCCGATCTGACCGAACTCAATGCCGCTCATCACGCTTCCTCCGCGTAACCCAGGAAAACATCTTCGAGGGAGGGTTCATGGACGTCGATATCGCGAATGGTCGGCCCGGCTGCGGTCAACGCCGCCAGGACCGCCATTTTTGCTTGCCGCGGGCAGGCGAAGCGGGCGACACCGGCGCTTGTCTCGGCCTTGGCGATGCCCAGAGCGGCAAGCGTCTGCCGCAGCAGGCTTTCATCGCCGGGACGATAGCTGACGCGCAGCGTCAACGGCAGGTCCTGCCCGTGGCGCAGCGCCTGGACCGTACCCAGCGCCTGGATGCGGCCATTGCGCATCAAGGCCAGGCGATCCACCCGTTGCTGGATTTCGGCCAGGATGTGCGAGGTCAGCACAACGGTGACGCCACCTTGTCGTAACTCGGCGAGGATGCGATAGAACTCGAGGATGCCCTGCGGGTCGAGGCCGTTGGTCGGCTCGTCGAGGAACAAGAGGCGCGGCGAGCCAAGCAGCGCCTGGGCGAAACCGAGGCGCTGGCGCATGCCCTTCGAGTAGTTGCGGACGCGCTGGCCGGCGGCGCCGGCGAGCCCGACCCGCTCAAGCAAGGCGGGGCAAGTGCTACGGTCGACCCCTTTCAGACGGGCAAAAAAGTGCAGGGTCTCGAGGCCGCTCAGGTTGTCGTAGAGCGCCAGGCTCTCCGGCAGGTAGCCGATGCTGCGGCGCACTTCGCGGAAGGCGGCGCCGCGCACCGCCTGGCCCCCGATGCGGATTTCCCCGGCGCTGGCCGGCAAGAGGCCGAGCATCATCTTGAACAGCGTCGTCTTGCCGGCGCCGTTATGGCCGATCAGGCCAAACAGTTCGCCGGCGCCGACGGTCAGGTCGACACCATTGACGGCGTCGACCGCGCCGTAGCGTTTATGCACGCCGCGGATTTCAATGAGCTTGTCGGTCAATCCACTGGCTCCAGTCAGGGTTCAAAGGTTGCATCCGCGGCTGCTGGTCGACGATGCTCGGGCTGCGCAGCAGCGGAAACTGGCGGGCGATCAGGCGCAGGCTGTGTACCGCCGGGCTGTTCAGCAACAGCTTGACCAGCGGGTATTTCCAGGTCAGCCGGTCGACCATGTCGTTGGCCTCGTAGGGCACGTCGCCGATGCCGTCGCCGTTGGCGTCCCAGCCCGCGTAGTTGCTCCAGTAATTGCCTTTTTTCTGGCCCCAGAGTTCGTCGCGGGTCGCGACATAGCGCACCTGCTCGCGGTTCTGGATAAAGTCGTTACCGTCGACGTCGTTGTGGATCGAGCCAGCCCAGACGTGGGCGCCGACCCGGTTGCCGATCACCCGGTTGCCTTTCAGCACGTTGTATTCGGCGTCGTAGATGAAGAAGCCGCGGCCGTTGCCGGCGACCACGTTGTTTTCGATCACCGAATCCTGGATGGTGCGCAACATGATGCCGTGGTCGATATTGCCCCAGGCCCGATTGTTACGCACCGTCTGGCGGCGGACTTCCATCAGCGCCAGGCCGCCGCGATTGAGGTAGCTCTCGTTGTCTTCCCAGAGATTGTCGTTGGAATTCATGTAGTGGCTGCCATAGCGCAGGTGATGCATGCGGTTGCCGCGAAAGACCGCGTGATGCGAGACATCGACGTAGATGCCGTCGCGGGCGAAGCTGATGTGGTTGCCGATGATGCGGGCACCGGTCGTGTTGTAGAGCTGGATACCGTTGCCGCGCTTGACCGACGGGAAATCGCGCTTGCCGGTGATCAGGTTGTTGCTGACTTCGGGATCCTGCAACTTTTCGAGCCAGATGCCGAACAGGTTGTAGACCAGCGCGTTGTTGCGCACGGCGACGCGGTGTGACCCCGGCTCGACGTAGATGCCGGCATTCTGGGCCAGAAGGTCGGCGCCGCTGTCGCGGATGATGAAGCCTTCGATCAGCACGTCGACCGATTTGACCCGGATGACGTCGCCGCGTTCGCCGCCGCTCAGGGTCGGACGATCCTCCCCGAGCAGACGCAAGGGCTTGTCGATGACCAGATGCTCTTCGTAATAACCGCGCCGGACGCGCACCGTGTCGCCGGCCTTCGCCGCCTGCACTGCCGCGGCAATCGATTGGCCGGGCTCAACCTGCCACTCGGCGGCCGAGAGCGGCCCGCCGAGGAGAAAAAGCAGCACGGAGAGAAAAATCTTCATGAGCGGAAGAATTTCAACGCACAGCCTTGATCGGAATGTAGTAGCCGTCGTCGCCGATCGGCGTCAGTTCGATCCCCGCCTTGGTCCGTCGGCGGCGCTCCTGCGACAGCGGCGGGCAAGTGTGGTCGTCGTAGTAGAGGATCTGGCATTCCAGGCAGAGCAGGCATTCGCGCTGGTCGATGCGGCCGGCGTCGTCGATGGCCAGCGAACCGCAGCCCTTCTGGCAGGCGTGGCAGGTCGTGCATTCGTCCTTGCGCTTCAGCTTGATGAAACGGAAGGTGGTCGGAATGGCCAGGCCGGCGCCCAGCGGACAGATATACTTGCAGAATGGCCGTTCGATGAACAGGCCGCCGACGAACAGCACGGCCCAGTAAGTAACGAAAGGCCAGGCGCGATGCCAGACACCGCCGACCAGGAAGGTCGACTTGAACGGTTCGACTTCCGCCATTTTCTCGGCGAGACCGATGTCGTAGAACGAAATGCCGATCAGCAATGCGAAGATGCCGTACTTAACCCAACGCAAGCGGTTGTGCCAGACCATCGGCAGGTGGAACTGGAAGCGCTTCAGGCCGAGCCGGCCGGCGATCTTGAACGACAGTTCGGACAGCGAGCCGTAGGGACATAGCCAGCCGCAGAACAGGCCGCGGCCCCAGATGAACAGCACGGCGGCGATGAACCACCAGAAGATGAAGATCAACGGGTCGGACAGGAACAGTTCCCAGCGCCATTGGTAAACCAGCGAGTGCAGCCAGGTCATGACATGGGTGATGCTCGGCTGGGCCATGCCGTAGAAACCGACGAAACCAATAGTGGCGGTCCAAGCCAGGTACTTGGGAATATTGACCCAGCGCTTGTCCTTGCGAGTGGCGCGGCGCACCAGCCGGTCGCGCAGGGCGTACACACCGATGGTGCTGGCCAGCAGCAACGCAAAGAGGGCGATTTCCAGCTTCTTGCTGCGCCATACCTGCAACCAGGTCGGATCGGGGCGCATCACGGTCGGCCGGCCGCCTTCCAGATAATGGTCGGGCAGCCAGTATTCGCGCTCGAAATTGGCAAAGGTCTTGCTGCCAGTTTCGCGGTCAACCTTGTTGGCCAGGAAGACCAGGCTCCAGGGATAGGCGGCACTGAAACCGCCGCCGCGCAGGATGAAGATTCCCGATTCCTTGTAAGACGGCGCGCCGGCGGCGGCGACACTGTAGAGATTCTGGTAATCGGTGTCGCGGAAAGTGTGGCTGTCCAGCTCCTGCGCGACCTGGATGCGGTCGTAGATGCCGCCGCGCACGAATCCGGATCCCTTGAACGACGCGGTGCCGTTGGCGATGATGAAGATGGCATGCTCGTCCGGCTTCAGGTCGGCCATCAGGCGTTTCCAGGCTGCTTCGCCGAGAATGCTGCGGCCAACTGCGGGGGCATTCAGGTAGCCGAAATAGAGGTCGATGTAGGGTTGACCGTGGGAGGCGATGCCGAGCTCGTCCGGCTGCACGGTCAGGTGCTGGACGCTACCTTCATCGACCAGGGTTTTCCAGTCGACGGGGCCGGCCTGGGCGGTGAAGCGGGCCGGTGGCCGGGGCACCGCCTTGACGATGCCGACCTGTTTGGCGATGGCGTAGGCACTGCGCATGACTACCTGGTTCTCGGCGATGACGGTCACCGTAGCGCCGCTGATCGCATTCAGGCCGATGTGGTCTTCGCCCACAGCCGATTTGCCGATTTCCACCTTGGCGCCGGCGAATTTGCCAACGTACTGGGCGATGAATTTGGTCAGCTCGCCCTCCGGGATGCCGACCAGCAGAATTGGTTCGCTATGCTTCAGGATGCGCACGCCACTGATGATGCCCTGCGGATACATGCCAATCAGCGTCACCACCGGTTTGCCGGAATAGGCCGGGATATCGACGATATCGGTGGACAGGAAGACGTAGCCGACCAGCTGGCGCTGTGCGCCGCTACCGCGATAAGCCTCGACGTAGCTGGGTCGTCCCTTGCGTAAGGAAAACGTTTCGGCGCCGGGTATCACTTCCCGGCAGGGGGCATAGGCACAAAGATCAGCATCGCTGTATAACTGCGGTGGCAGCGGCGCATCGTAGGAACCGGCGTAGCTGAGAGCGGACCACCAAAGGGTGAAGAATAGTGCTAGGAGATTAACTGGGAGACGAGGCAATTTCATGATTCGGCAAAAGATGAGGGGAACAACGGGTGGGAGGAACCCGCCGCTCCCCTCGGGGAGAAACGATAGCCGATCAGGCCTCGACAATCATGCGACCGCGCATTTCAAGGTGCAGGGCATGGCAGAAATGGGTGCAGTAGTACCAGAACACGCCAGGCCGTTCGACCTTGAAGGTCACCGACTTGGTTTCCTGCGGACCGACGATCATGCAAATGTCGTGACCTTCGATGGCGAAGCCGTGGTGCAGGTCTTCCACCTTGTCGTGGTTGGTCAGGATGACGGTGACTTCGTCGCCCTTCTTGATCACGAACTCGGACGGCGTGAAGGTCGGCGCCACGGACATGATGCGGACCGTGACCTTGTTGCCGTTACGCTTGACCCCGGTGTCCTCGAAGCCCTTGACGTGAATCGGTGAATCTTCAAGGGTGTAGATCTGCTTGGTCTTGATGATGTCGCGACGAACCATGATAGCGTCGTGCGGTTCGGGGTGGGCGGTGTGATCGTGCAACAGCTCCATCTTGTCGCCGGTAATGTCGATCAGCTGCTCAGTCTCAACGTGCACCGGGCCGACCGGCAGGAAGCGGTCCTTGGAGAACTTGTTGCCGGAGTTGTAGTACTTGCCGTCGGCTTCCTTGGTTTCACCCATTGAGGTGTAGCCGTGTCCTGGCTGGTAGTGGACGTCGATGCGGTCGAGCACCACCTTGGCCTGCTTGTCGCCCTTGTACTGGGCGATGGCGGCTGCCACGTTCCATTTGACGATCTGGCTGTCGAGGAAGAGGGTGGTGAAAACGTTGCCCTTGCCGTCGAAGCCGGAGTGCAGGGGGCCAAGACCGATTTCAGGTTCGGCGACGACGCAGTCCTGAGGATCCTTGATCTCGCCGTCGAACCATTTCAGCACCAGGGCGTGTTCGATCACTGTGGCGGTCGGGGAAAGCTTGCCGGAACAGACGTAGTACTTGCCATCCGGGGAGATATTCACGCCGTGCGGATTCTTGGGAACCGGCACGTAGCAGGTCAGCGAGGTCTTGGGATCGGGATTGGCGGCCTTCGTGCCATCGACCACGGGCACTTTGGAAGTGCCGATGGTGAAGGTCTTGCCGGCCTTCACCGCGGCCTCGATGCGTTCGACATTGAAGAAGATGCAGGCATCCTTCTCGGCCGACATCATGTCGGAGAAGACCAGGCCGTTTTCGATGTTGTAGCAGTTCAGCGCGGCCAGCTTGCCGTCATAGGACGTGGCGCAGAGGTCCATGTTGCCGTCGATCTTGACCTGCCAGCGGACTTCCATGGTTTCGGAGTCGACGCAGGTCAGCAGGCAGCCGTAACCGGTCGGATTCTGCCAGTCCTTCGGCGTATTGGGCAGCGGCACGTGGAACTCGGCGCCGCAGAAGACGCGGGTCGTGTGGTTGATGCTGGCATCGACCGGGTCGCGCTTGTCCGGGAAAATGCCGTGGAAGCCCTGGACGTTCGGGATCTCGGTGATCTTGTCGCATTCCAGGTAGTCGCCGCGGATGCGGGCCAGGCGGTTGTTGATCTTGTCGTTGACCCAGAACCACTTGCCGTCGTAGGTGCCGTCGGTGTACGAGCCGTGAATGTGGTGGGTGTCGCCGGTGCGATACTTGATGCTGCCGTCGGCCTTGGTGCCCATGATCTTCTTCGACTCGTTGGTGATGCCCCAGCCCGACATCGGGTCGATGTTGAAGATCGGGATGCGCTTCAGCGTGCGGCCCGACGGCACGCCGAAGATGCGGGCTTCGCCGGAGTGGCCGCCGCTGGAGATCAGGTAGTAGTCGTCCAGCTGGCCCGGAGCGACCTCACCCTTGCCGTGGGCCGAAGTTGCGGCAGTTTTGGTGGCTCCCTGAAGGGCTGTGCTCGATGCTTGATCAGCCTTGTTGCAGCCGGCCAGGCCGAGAGTAGCCCCGGCACCGGCGATGCCGGCGATGCCGGCGGTATTCAGGAACTTGCGACGCCCGTTGTCGAGCGGCGTTTTCGATTTGGTGTCTTCGGCCATGCGGCACTCCCTAGTAGATTTATCAGTTCGCGCATGATCCATCCCGGGGAGTGCCGCTGTATGTCGGATATTCCTGACAAGCTGCGGGTGATTCTTTGATTTGACGCGAACTTTAGATATAGATCAAACGCCGCCGCCTACAGCGTGGTCAGACCATGCTGCACCGCGAACTTGACCAGTCCCGGAAGATCGCCGATGCCGAGCTTTTGCATCATCCGGCTGCGATAGGTGTCCACCGTCTTCGGCGAGACATGCAGCAGGCGGGCAATCTCGATACCCGAGCGGCCTTCGACCAGCATTTGCAGGATTTCCCGCTCACGCTGGCTCAAGGATTCGAGCGGGCTTTCCACGGCGCGTTTGCGGACGTAGTCGTCGACCACCGATTCGGTGATTTTCTGGCTCAGGTAGCGCCGGCCGGTGTAGACCGTGCGGACGGCATCGACCACTTCGTTGCCTGCCGATTCCTTGCGCAGGTAGCCCAGCGCCCCGGCTTGCAAGGCGCGGAAAACATGCTCGACGGTGGAATGCATCGATAGCATGACGATCTTGCTGCTTTCCTGCTTTTCCATGATCTGGGTGGTGGCGTCCGCACCGTTGAGGAGCGGCATGGCGAGATCCATGAGGACGACGTCCGGCTTCAAGCGGAGGGTGGCCTCGACGGCCTCGCGGCCGTCGGCCACTTCGCCGATGACGTGAATGTCCGACTGGTTTTCGAGCAGCAGGCGCAAGCCGTCACGCACCACGGCGTGGTCATCGGCAATCAGGACAGTAATGGTCATGCGATCTCCCAGTATCCATTGGGTACAGTCACGACGACGGTCGTGCCCTTGTTGTGGCCGGGCGCTATGCGCATGCTCGCACCGATGGTGCGCGTCCGCTCGGCCATGATGGCCAGCCCCCAGCCGCTGCCTGCGGCTGGCTGGCGTAAACGCTCCGGGGCGATGCCCTGGCCGTTGTCAGAAACCTTCAGTTCGATGCCGCCTGCAGTCTGTGTCAATCCGACCGTTACCGCAGTGGCCCGGGCATGCTTGCCGACATTGATCAGTGCTTCCTGAACGATGCGGAACAGGGTGGTTTCGACCTTGCCCTGCAACCGGGGAAAATTCTCGCTGGCCAGGCAATGGAAGGCGATACCGGTGCGGCCGGAAAACTCTTCGCCATGCCAGCGCAGCGCGGTATTCAGGCCATATTGTTCAAGGAGCGCGGGATGCAATTCTTCCATGACACCGCGCACAATCTCGGTCGTTTGTTCAACCAGGGCCAGAGCATCCTTGATCCGCGCCTGGGTTGCGGGCAGAGCCGCCGGGGGCAGTTGATCGGAAAGCAGGGCGAGGTTGAGGTTCAAGCTCATGTTCAGCGCCGACAGATTTTGCCCGATACGATCGTGCAACTCGTTGGCCAGGGCCTTGCGCTCGGCATCCTGGACTGCGACCAGTTGCTTGCTCAGGGCCTGGAGGCGCTGCGTGTAATTGATGATGGTCGCTTCGGCTTCCTTGCGCTCGGCGACTTCGACCTCCAGCTTCTGGTTCGCAGCCAGCAAAGCCAGGGTGCGCTCCTTGACCTGCTTTTCAAGCTCCAGGTTATTTTTTCGCCGATCGGCTTCGATGATCCGGCGGGCGTATTCCAGGCCAACTGCGGCCCAGATCATCACCGAGAAGGTGAGGCGGTTGGCCAGTCCGTACCAGACAACGCCGTCGCCCGGATGGATCAGTAGCTTGACGGCGGCCAGTACCGGTCCGAGGATCGCGATCCCCACCAATACCCGGGTTTGTACGCCGACCCAGATCGCGAACAAAGCCAGGAGCAGGTAAAGGAAGGGTATGGCCAAGCCCAGCGGCGTGTGCAAGTCGATGGCGAAGATGCTGGCCATCGCCAGGATGATCAGGGAATTGACCAGATACCGGGGCTTGCTTTGTAACATGTGCATCAGCGGCGAGAGATAAGTAGTTTGGTGAACATCGTTCATTGTTCCACCAAACGCCCCGGGCAAAAACCGAAGATTGGCTAATCGGGTGTTTCCGCAGTATGCAGTTGAGCGGGTCATTCATGCTTGAGGGGGGAGGGCTGGCAATATTGAGCGATCCATCGAAAAATCAATATCAGCCAAAACATCAAGGCGTTGGACCTCTTGTCGCCCGGAAGCACTTCGCTGCTTGCCCTGACACCGCTTGTGCCCGGGGGCGCAGAGCGTGCCTGAATTGCGCGGTTTTCCCCGCCGCGTTTCCCGCTTGCGGATGCGGGCCGAATGACCGCCAGGGAGTTAAAAGGCCGATCTTTCGAACGGCCTTTTTGAGGTTTAGCCGAGGTCGACCGGAACGAAAATGCGCGAATCGCCGCGTTCGATCAGGATGGCCGCTTTCTTGCCGGATTTGGCAATAATGCCGCGTAGCTGATCGATATCACCAATCGGCTGGCCGTTCACCGACACGATGATGTCACCCGGCCGAATACCGGCCCGGCCAGCGGCGCCGCCGACTTGCTCGACGAGCAGGCCGCCTTTGACCTCGGCCTGTCGCTGCTCCTCCGGGGTCAGCGGACGAACGGCAACACCGAGCCGCCCTTTATCGGCAGACTGGGCATTGTTCGTCGCCACTTTCTCGTCTGCGAAACTGCCGACCTTGACGTCGATATCGCGAGTTCCGCCCTTGCGCCAGATCTGCAACCGGGCTGATTCGCCGGGCAGCTTACTGGCGATGGCGATCGGCAGGTCGCTGGAACTGTCGATTGTTTTGCCGTCGATGCCGAGAATAACATCGCCCGGCTCCAGCCCGGCCTTGGCTGCCGGGCTGCCTTTCTCGACGGAAGCAACCAGCGCCCCGGATGGCTTGGCCAGTCCGAAGCTATCGGCCAGTGACTGATTGACCTCCTGGACGGTAACGCCCAGTTTGCCGCGCTGGACCTTGCCATGGGCCAGGATCTGTTTTTCGATGTTCATCGCCACTTCGACAGGAATGGCAAAGGACAGCCCCTGGTAGCCGCCGCTGCGCGAGTAGATCTGCGAGTTGATGCCGACCACCTCGCCGTTCATGTTGAACAGCGGGCCGCCGGAGTTGCCGGGGTTGACCGCGACATCGGTCTGGATGAAGGGCACATAGTTGCCATCCGGCAGGCTGCGCGATTTGGCGGAAACGATGCCGGCACTGGCGCTGCTTTCGAAGCCGAAGGGGGAGCCGATGGCGAGCACCCATTCGCCAACCTGGGTCTGCGTCGAGGAGCCGATTTTCACCGTCGGCAGATGTTTGGCGTCGATCTTCAGCACGGCCACGTCGCTGGCTTTGTCCAGTCCGAGGACCTTGGCCTTGAATTCACGCTTGTCGGTGAGTTTGACGGTCACTTCATCGGCACCGTCTACGACATGGGCGTTGGTCAGCACCGTGCCGTCCGGGCTGACGATGAAGCCGGAACCGAGGCCGTGCATGGGCTGGTTATCTTCTGGAATCTGGCCGCGGAAGTGGCGGAAGAACTGGTAGAGGGGATCGTTCGGGTCCATCTGTTGCAGATCGGGCAGCTCGGCGGTCGCTTTGCGCGAACCGGTGACGCTGATGTTCACCACGGCCGGGGTGTTGCTGGCGACGATGCTGCGCATGTCGGGCAGGCCGTTCGGGGCGGCGACCGGAGACGCTGGCGCGGCGATCGCGGCAGGCGGCTGGGCGGCAGCGTGGACGCTGGCGACGGGCACGTTCTGGACCAGCGAATAGGCACCGCCGACGGTGGCGGCAATGGCGACGGCGACGACCGTCATCTTCAGGGGCTTGAGCTTCATATTGACCTCTTCTTGATAGTAAATACGCTTGCGCAAAAATCAGCGACGTCTACCGTATGCAGTTAGCCGCTGCGCATGGATTGGCGGCTCATTGGCTTTGAGACGGTTGTAAGTGTTTTGGTTGCGTTTGCCGGGTTCAAGCTGATAGCTGGCTTCGCTGGCGAAGGCCGGGTTGCCGAACAGGGCGCCGAGCGAGCCGGCGACGACCAGCGAACGCAAAACCTGTCGACTCCGGCCACCGATACGGCGAGGCGGCTTGATGATGACCGGAGCCTGGAGCAGGCCGAGATAGCGGCGGGATTCATGCATGAATCGGGCGAAAGTCTGTTCTTGCCAATGGCGATCAGGCTGCATCGGTAACTCCTTGTCTAAACCGGGATGTATTTAGTGTTGCCTCAATCCGTATTTTTTCCAGTGGTCTTTGTGCGACGATTTGTATCAAAAATTGTCTATGCGCCGAATGCCACGGTCGACCGGGGGAAAAGGCCAAAATCACGACCCGGAGCCGCCCGGAAATTCATGAATATTGAATCGGCAGGTCGCGGTTGGACACGCCGGCGAATGAGCGGTTGCAGCCGGCGCTCAGCGTCGGGTAAAAAACTTGCGGATTTCCTCGCCGGCGGCCAGCCCGATGGCGAGCAGGCCGCCGAGCAGCCAGACCTCGCTGCCCAACGGTGCCGTGCCGAACAGCGCATTGCCCGGCGAGGTATAGATGATTGTCAGCATCAGCAGAATTTCGGAGAGCACGCCAACGAACAGCAGGCGGTTGTCGAACAGCGAAAAATGCCAGACTGGCTGCCGGGGATGCCGGCAGACAAAGACGTTGGCGATCTGCGCCAGCACGATGCCGAGTAGGCAGGCGGTCGTCGCCTGCAGATAGACCGGATCGCCGATAGCCGGCATCTGCCCGTAGTGCCAGCCATGGCCGATGAGGACATGGAAGAACAGCGCCATGGCGATCGCCGCCTCGATCGGGCCGAGGAAAAGATAGGCCCGGGCGAGCAGCGGCCAGGAAAGCAGGCGTTCGCTGCGTTGGCGCGGCGGCCGGTTCATGACATCCGGATTCGGCGGCTCGGCGCCCAGTGCCAGCGCCGGCAGCATGTCGGTGCCGAGATCGACGGCAAGGATCTGGATGATGGTCAGCGGCAGCGGAATGCCGAACAGCACCGATGCCAGGTAGGGCACCAGCTCCGGGATGTTCGAGGTGAGGATGTAGGTGAGGAATTTCTGGATGTTCTCAAAGACGGCCCGGCCTTCCTCGATGGCATTGACGATGGTCGCGAAGTGATCGTCGAGCAGCACGATATCGGCTGCTTCGCGGGCGACATCGGTGCCAGACTGCCCCATGGCGATGCCGATGTCGGCCGTTTTGAGGGCCGGCGCGTCGTTCACCCCGTCGCCGGTCACCGCGACAATTTCGCCCTTGTGCTGCAGAGCCTGGGCGATCAGCATCTTCTGGTCGGCGCTCATCCGGGCGAAAACGATTTCCGGGCTGTCCAGCGCCAATTGCAGGGCGGCCGGGCTGAGTTCACGCAGGGCGTCGCCGGTGATCACACAGGGCGCCGCAGCGCGCACGAGGTCCACTTCGCGGGCGATGGCGACGGCCGTGTGCGGATGATCGCCGGTCACCATGATGACCTTGATGCCCGCCGAACGGCAGCGCGTCACCGCCGCGTGAACATCGGGCCGGGGCGGATCCTCGAGGCCGACCAGGCCGCACAGTTGGAGGGCCGTTTCGCTCACCTCTTGGTTGGCAGTGAGCGGTTTCCAGGCCAGCGCCAGGACCCGCAGGCCGCGTGCCGCCAAGTCTTCCTGGGCGTTGCGGAACAGGTTTTGTGCCGCTGCGTCGAAGGGGCGGGCAGCATCGCCCTCCAGCCAGGTCGCGCACAGTGCGAAAAGCACCTCTGGCGCCCCCTTGCAGTACAGGTTGCCGCTGCCGTCGGGCTCACGCCAGACGACCGACATCCGGCGCCGCTCGGTGTCGAAGGGGATTTCGCCGGCTCGCCGGCCGAATTCCGGAATGTTCCCGGCAAACTGCCAGAGAGCGATTTCCATGGGGTCGCCAGCCGGTTCGCCGGCGTGGAATTTCAGGCTGTGGCAAAAGCGGGCGGTGGCGCGCAGGCGCAGATCATCGGCGCGTGGCCAGCGCTCGGCGGCGAGATGGTGACGACCGGCGACGAACAGTTCGCGCACCGTCATGCAGTTCTGGGTCAGCGTGCCGGTCTTGTCGGTCAGAATCACCGTCGCGCTGCCCAGCGTTTCGACTGCCGGCAGGTGGCGGACCAGCGCGTTGCGCCGCGCCATGCGCTGGGCAGCGAGGGCGAGCGCCAGCGTGACTGTGGGCAGCAGGCCTTCCGGCACGTTGGCGACGATGATGCCGATCGCAAAAATGAAGTTCAGCCAGAAGGGCAGGCCGATCAACTGGCCAATGACAAAAAAGACAACGCCGAGCGCCAGGGCCAGCAGCGCCACGAGATGCGAAACCCGGGCGATCTCGCGCTGCAGGGGCGAGTCGGTTTCGCCGGCGGTCTGCGTCAGGTGGGCGATGCGGCCGAACTCGGTGTGCATGCCGGTGGCGAAGACGACGGCGGTGCATTCGCCGGCGATGATCAAGGTGCCGGCGAACAGCAGGTTCTGCGCTTGCAGGGCGGTATTGGCAGGGCCAGCCTCGGCGGTGATCGAGCGGGCATACGATTCGCCGGTCAGCGTTGCCAGATTGGCGCGCAGGCTCCAGCTCTCGATAACCCGGCAGTCGGCCGGGACCTTGGTGCCTTCGGCCAGTTGCACCAGGTCGCCGGGGACCAGTTCGCGGGCGGGAATCGCCTGGGTGGCGCCATCGCGCCGCACGTCGACTTGCTGCGGCAGGAGTTGCCGCAGGGCCGCCAGCGCCCTTTCGGTTCGGTAGGCCTGCCAGAACGAAAAGCAGCCATTAACGACAATGACGCCGACAATAGCCAATCCGAGCTGCAGCATGCCCTGGCCCGGCTCGGCGTAGGCGGCGAAGAAGGCAAGGGCGGCGGCCAGCCACAGGATCAGTGCGAAGAAATGGCCGAATTCCCGGGCAAACATCAGCCACAACGGCTCGCTGGCGACGGCTTCGACCTGGTTGGGGCCAAATTCGCCGAGCCGCCGCCGTGCTTCGCCAGCGGCCAGTCCATTCAGGCTGCTGCCCAGGCTTTTCAGCGTCGCTTCAGTCGTCTGGCTGGCCAGGCGCGAACCGCTTTGCTCCATGATCGGGATCGGAAGATTAATTCGCCATAAATACACGCATGCTTTCACCATAGCAGCTTTAATGCAGGTGGCGATTGCGCTGGTGCAACTCGTCGCTGCTTGCTGGCATGCACTCGCCCGTTGCCAAGTGCGCAGATTTATCCAGACTGTCTTATGATGCTGGCTACTAAACGGGTTACGATTGCTCCGTAGCTCAAATAAAAATGCGGTGCCGAATGGGGCAACGAGGAAAGATTTTCTCACCCATCGCGCTTGCCAAAATTCCTTACCTCGACTCATGGCCAGCAACGATCAGCAAGACAGCCTTTCTCCCCAACCCCGGCAACGGCGCTGGAAACTCCATCTTTTTCTGGGTGTCCTCGTCCTTGGCGCCGCCCTTGTCGCCGCCGTCTGCTACGAACTGCAGAGTTCCCGCTTTCAGGCACGCTATTTCGCTGAACAGGCGAAAGCCTCGACCTGGACGGTCGAGAGCGGTGCCGACAAGGATATTTGGCTGCCCAGCGCGGGCCCCTACGAGCAACGCTTGGGCTATGCCCAGCTCAATACCTTCCTGCCGCGCCTGACTGGCGCCGGATACATCGTTGCTGCTCAGGCCCGGCAGTCTCAGGGCTTTCGCCATATTGTCGGGCTCGGCCATTTTCCGATTTACCGGGAAAAATCCCGGGCCGGCCTGACTATCCTCGATCGCCACGACCTGCCGCTCTACGACAGCCAGTACCCGCGTCAGCAGTATGCCGATTTCGAGGCCATCCCGCCGGTTCTAGTCGAAGCGCTGCTGTTCATCGAAAACCGCGATCTGCTCGACCCCGATTCGCCCAGACACAATCCCGCTGTCGATTGGGGCCGGCTGACCCGTGTGGCGGCCGGTCAGACCATGCGCCAGGTCGGTCTCGGTGGCGGGCGGGCCGGCGGCAGCACCCTGGCGACGCAGATCGAGAAATTCCGCCACTCTCCCGGCGGGCGCACGCGCAACGCCAAGGACAAATATCACCAAATGATGTCGGCTGCCCTGCGTTCCTACCAGGACGGCGAAGAAAACATGCCGGCCCGGCGCCGCATCGTGCTCGATTTTGTCAATTCCGTACCGCTTGGCGGCATTCCCGGCTACGGCGAGGTCAACGGCCTCGGCGACGGACTATGGGCCTGGTACGGGCAGGAGTTCTCGCTGGTCAATCAACTGTTGGTCGACCCCAAGGCCGCTCTTGACGAACGGGCCAAGGCCTTCAAGCAGGCGCTCTCCCTGTTCGTCGCCCAGCGCCGTCCCTCGGGCCTGCTCGGCGACACGACGGGGCGCCTCAATGCGCTGACCGACAGCTATATCCGCCTGCTTGCCGAAGACCAGCGGATTCCCGCCGACCTGCGCGAGGCCGCGCTCAAGGTGCAGATCAACCCGGCGCGTCAGGCACGGCCCGGCGAAGAAGTATCTTTCGTCGAGCGCAAGGCCGTTAACGAAATTCGCGGCACCCTCGGCGATCTGCTCAATGTCGAGAACCTCTATGCACTTGATCGCTATGATCTGACGGTCCATAGCACCCTCGACGGCCCCAGCCAGAAGGCGGTGACGCACATTCTCAACCGCCTGGCCGATCCGGATTTTCTGGCCTGCGCCGGCCTCAAGGAAACCCGTCTGCTCGACAAGGGGGATCCCAAGCTGGTCAATTACAGTCTCACCCTCTACGAGCGTACGCCGACGGTCAATGTGCTGCGCATCCAGGCCGACAATCTCGACCAGCCACTGGACATCAATGCCGGCACCAAGCTCGATCTGGGTTCCAGCGCCAAGTTCCGGACCCTGGTCTCCTACCTGCTGATTGTCGCCGACCTGCACAAGCGCTATGGCCAACTGGCCCCGGAAGATTTGGCCAAGGTGAAGGGACACCCGGCCGACCGCCTGAGCAACTGGGCCATCGACACGCTGCGTGCCAAGCCGGGGATCACCCTGGAAGCATTGCTTGAAGCGGCCATGGAGCGTCGCTACTCGGCCAACCCCGGCGAAACCTTCTTTACCGGCGGCGGCATCCACCATTTCGGGAATTTCAAGCACGAAGACGACGGCAAGATGCCGAGCGTCGCCGAAGCCCTGGAGCAGTCGGTCAACCTGGCTTTCGTGCGCATCATGCATGATGTTGTTCATTACCATGCCTACGAGGCAGTCGATGCGCCGGCCCGCAGCCTGCGGGACAAGGATGACGAGAATGCCCGGCAGGATTTCCTCAACCGCTTTGCCGAGCGCGAAGGCCTGGGTTTCCTGCGCACCTACTGGCACAAGTACCGCGACGTGGCACCGCAGGATCGCCTTGAATTGCTCAGCGATTCGGTTCCCGCCCGGCCCGTGCCGCAGGCTGCGGCCTACCTGAGCGTTTTGCCGAAGAGCGATTTCGCCAGTTTCGCCGCCTTCATGCGTCAGCGTCTGGGCGACAAGGCGGGTACCGACGCGGGCCTGCATCGCCTGTTCGATGCCCATGCCACCCGCCAGTACAACCTGGCCGACCAGGGCTATCTGGCCCGGGTGCATCCCCTCGAGCTCTGGCTGGTCCGTCATCTGCAGACCCAGCCGAATGCAACGCTCAAGGACATCGTTCCAGCCAGCGTCGAGGCGCGCCGCGATGCCTCGAAGTGGCTTTTTTCTCCGCGCTTCAAGCATGCCCAGCAGGTGCGCATCGACATCGTCGTCGAAGTCGCCGCTTTTGAAAGGATCGCCGACGAATGGCGGCGACTCGGCTACCCCTTTGAGCACCTGGTACCTTCGCTGGCCACCTCGATCGGGAGTTCGGCCGATCGCCCGGCAGCCCTCGCCGAGTTGATGGGTATCGTGGTCAACGATGGCATCCGTCGCCCGACGGTGCGCATCGACGAACTGCGCTTCGCCGCCAACACCCCCTTTGAAACTCGCCTCCGGCGCCAGCCGGAAGCCGGGGAGCGGGTGATGCCGGTCGAAGTTGCGCAAGTGACTCGGCGCGCCCTGCTGCGCGTTGTCAATAGCGGCACCGCCCGGCGCATCAAGGATGCCTATCGGGACAACGAGGAAAAGCCGCTGGCCGTGGGCGGCAAGACCGGCACCGGTGACCACCGTTCCAAGGTTATCGGTGCCGATGGCGGGGTGCGTAGTGCCAGGGTCATGAACCGTGCCGCCACCTTTGCTTTCTATATCGGCGATCGTTTCTACGGTGTCGTCACCGCTTTTGTTCCCGGGGCCAAGGCGGCGGGTTATGACTTCACCTCGGCCCTGCCAGTACAGATCATGAAGGAAATGGAACCGGTTCTGCGCCCGCTGATCGCGGATCGCCCGGCGGCCGAGGGCAAGTGTCAGGGGTGATCGGCCAGCTGGTGCCGCTCTGCCGAGCAGTTTGCTCTCGGTGGGGTGCCTAGGTCAGGGGGGGGCTGCACGGAATGGGCTGCACTTCCTGCTCGGTGTGCCTCACGCCTTATCACCTTCCTGGCCGGGTGGCGATGCTGTCGCCAGATCATGCCTCGTTTATTTCCAGGCCTGCTCGGCCGGCCAGGTTATTTGAAACCTTGGTGAGGCGACTCGATGCCCAGTGAAATTCCAGCCCTTGAGCCGGCTGGCCCAGTCATTTGAAATTGGGTGGGCATCGGAACTGCAGGTTGCCGTTATCGATGGGAATGATTCTTTCGGCGGCAGCCGGTAATGCCGGGCTGTCGGGAAGGAATGTCAGGGGGTGGGGCTCGGCAGGTGATGGAGAAATTCGGTGGCCTCGCGGCGCCCTTCGGCGATCAGGGAATTGATGAAATCGGCGCTGCGGTCGAGCTTTGACGGATAGTCGAGTTCGAGTCGCAGCGGGATTTTACGCACGGTGACATGCTTGAAATGCCCAGCAGTCAGCCAGCCTTTGCGGAGCCAGTCGTTGGTCTGCTCGACAAAGAAGAGTTCCTGATTCAGCGAGAGATTGCCGGACAGTTCATTTCGGCGGTCGACGATGTCGCTGTTGGTCTTGGGTTCGCTCGAACGCTTTTCCGGGTTGATCTGGATGACCCAGATTTCGTCCGGTTTCGCCTCGTGGCGCTGTTCTCCGGCCAGAAAGCTGCGTACCGGCGGATTCTCTGAAAACAGGCCATCCCAGTAAATCCCATTGCCCAGGTGGACGGCGCGGAAGAGATCGGGAATGGCGGCCGAGGCAAGCAGGGCGCCGACGCTGATCCGTTTTTCGGGCAAGCCATGATGCGAATGGAAAACGGTAAATTTTCCCGACAGCACTTCCACTGCGCCGACCAGCAGGCGCGGTGAATCCGGTTTGATCAGGGCGGGCAGGCGGGCGAAGTCGATGTGCTGATTGAGGAGTTTGCCCAGATGGTCCTGGCTGGTGGTCGGCAGCTGGTAGGGGCTGATTTCCGGCAGGGTGAAATAGCTGGCGCTGCGCTGCAGCCAGACCAGAAACTGGTTGCTCAGGGCATCGGGCAATTGCGTCGAAGAGATCTTCTGCCAGAATGATTCCAGCAGATCGGCGCCGTGTGCCGGTTTGCCCTGGAGCAGCCCATACCAGGCGATGGCGGCACACAGGGCGCCTCCCGAGGTGCCGGATAGGCCAATGATTTGATGCTGGGCCGGGTCGAGATTGCGGAGCATGGTTTGCAGCACGCCGCCGGTGAAGGCGGTGTGGCTGCCCCCGCCCTGGCAGGCAAGTGCAATTTTCCTGGGGGGCGTGGCGGTTGCCGCCGGTGTCGAGAGGTGCCTGGTCATGTCCGGATTACGGTAAATGGCATGGGCTCAGTGTGCCACGATTGCTCCGGCAATGACCATGTCACAGGTCGGCAAATGTGCGTTTCAACGCAACGGCGTCATCTTGCCGATATATTTGCTCAGAATCTTGTAGGTGTCGCGGTCGAACGGCGGGCGGCTATTGTCGAGGAGGGCCTGGATATCTTCGTCGGTTTTCGCCGTGCCGAGATAGCGCCAGCCTTCGACGACATGGATTTCGTCGCCTTCGCGGATCAGCGCCGGGCCGATGAATGGCCAGGAAACGAGCTTCACTCCGACCAGCGCTGAAACCAGGCGCACGGTGTGTTTGGCATAGGGCTCATGGCCGATGCAGGCGCCCTTGCAGCGCCTGAGCTGGTGGCCGAAGCAGGGTTTGCCGGGCTTGGCCTTTTCCAGCCCGAGCAGCACGTCGCACAGGTTGTGCGATTCGGCCAGGCTGCGCAGCACGGTGTTGGCTTCCTTGCTGCTCTTGAACAGGCCGTAGCAGGCGGTCGTCGCCCCGACGCCGATGTCGGCAAGCATCGTTAGTTGCGGACGCAGCCAGCCTTCACCTTCGTCAATCAGTGTCCAGGTGCAGGCCTCGTCGTTCTTGCGCAACTGGCGGTTGTGCGTCGGCTGCAGTTCCTTGACCAGGGCGGCTTCCTTGATCAGGGCGCCGATCTCGCCAGCGGTCTCGATCCAGTCGATCCGCCTGACTTGCTGGGCCAGCGCCATTTCCTTGGCGGAACTGTGATCACCGGCGAAATGCGACAGCACGCGCTGGCGGATATCCTTGGCCTTGCCAATGTAGAGCGGCAGGTTGTTTTCGGCGTAGAAGAGGTACACGCCCGGCGCCTCGGGCAAATCTTCGAGAATGCCGGCGTCGAGGTGGGGAGGCAGGCTGGGGTGGGCGTTTTGCGCCTGCAGGGCGGCCTCGATGGCTTCGCTGCTACGGTCGACGTGGATTTTTTGCCAAAATTGGTGAATCAGCTGGGCGTCGGCCAGCGCCCGGTGGCGGGCATCGGCTCGCAGGGCATAGCGCTCGATCAGACTGTCGAGATTGTGCCGCTTGTGCTCGGGAAACAGCGTACGCGACAGCTTGACGGTGCACAGCACGGAGGCGCGAAAGGTAATGCCCAGGCGCTTGAATTCGTTCTTTAAAAATCCGTAGTCGAAGCGGGCGTTGTGGGCGATGAACAGGCGGCCCTGCAGGCGGCGCATGGTCTCCTCGGCAACCGCCGCGAAGGAGGGGGCATCGGCGACCATTTCGTTGCTGATGCCGGTCAGTTGCTCGATAAAGGGCGGGATCCGCGTGCCGGGATTGACCAGCTGCTGCCATTCGCGGACCGAGCCGTCGGCATCGACTTCGACGATGCCGATTTCGGTAATGCGGTCAGCGGTGGCGGTAGCACCGGTGGTTTCAAGGTCGACGAAGGCTAGGGGACGCATGGGGCGATTTTCTCACGAGCGGGCAGGGTGGTCATCTTTTTTGGCTACTGTCGGTAGTGTCAGGATGTTGTTTGACTACTACATTTAGTAATCCTGGGCTTGACCATGCCGAATCCTTTGGCATAGACTGAAGGCGTTGATGGTTCCCCTTCGGGGGATTAAAACGGGAATCCGGTGCCGGACCGCAAGGTCCGAATTCCGGGGCTGCCCCCGCAACTGTAATCGGCGAGCGCTTCGCCAACACATGCCACTGGATGCATCCGGGAAGGTAGGTGAAGCGCGTTGAACCGAGAGCCAGGAGACCTGCCGCAACGAACTTTCTTTCATGGTTTTGGGGCGGGGTGTCCCTGACGAGAGGTTTATTGCGTGTCTTTCTTGCCGTTCGTTCGTCTGGCCGATTCGACCGCGGGTTGCTGCCCGCCGGGATCGCGCTCGGTCGCCTCGAATTCCGGCCTGACGCAACGTCATTCTCCGCCCCCCGATACGGAGAATCGCCTTGCCATCCAATGTCCTGAGCTTATCCACCGGTAGCGAAATCGCCGTCGCCGCCCTGCAAGTCATCCGCCGCAACGGGGCGGTCGTCCCCTTCCATGCCGACAAGATCGCCGTCGCGCTGAGCAAGGCCTTTCTCGCCGTCGAAGGCAGCCAGAGTGCGGTGTCGTCGCGGGTCCGCGACGTCGTGGCACACCTGACGCAGACCGTCGTCCGTTCGCTGAGCCGGCGGCTCCCGGATGGCGGCACGGTGCACATCGAGGATATCCAGGATCAGGTCGAACTGGCCCTGATGCGTTCCGGCGAGCACGACGTGGCGCGGGCCTATGTGCTCTACCGCGAACGCCGGGCCGGTGAGCGTGCGGGCGCCGAGCCACCGGCCGGCGCACCGCTGATCGACGTCCTCGACGGCGGCCGGCGGCGGCCGCTCGACCGCGCCGAACTGGCCGGCCTGTGCGCCGATGCCTGCGCCGGGCTGGGCGAGGCGGTGGACGCCGAACGGGTGCTGGCCAGCGCCCTCCGCAACCTCTACGACGGCGTGCCGCTGGCCGACGTGCATCAGGCGCTGATCCTCGCCGCGCGCACGCTGATCGAGCGCGAGCCGGCCTACAACCAGGTCACGGCCCGCCTGCTGCTGGCCAGCCTGGGCCGCGAGGTGTTCGGCGAGGCGTTGTCGCTGAGCGCGATAGCTGCGGTCAACCGGGAATATTTGCCAAAATTCATTCAGCAGGGCATTGCCGCCGAACTGCTCGACCCGCTGCTCGCCACCTTCGACCTGCCGCGCCTGGCCGCCGCGCTGAAGCCGGAGCGCGACCTGCAGTTCGGCTACCTCGGCCTGCAGACGCTGTACGACCGCTACTTCCTGCACATCGCCGGGCGCCGCATCGAGCTGCCGCAGATTTTCTTCATGCGCGTCGCGATGGGGCTGGCCTTGAACGAAATCGACCGCGAAGCCCGCGCCATCGAGTTCTACGACCTGATTTCCAGCTTCGACTTCATGTGCTCGACGCCGACGCTGTTCAACAGCGGCACGCTGCATTCGCAGCTGTCGTCGTGCTATCTGACCACCGTCGCCGACGATCTCGAAGGCATCTACCAGAGCATCAAGGAAAACGCGCTGCTGCAGAAATACGCCGGTGGCCTGGGCAACGACTGGACGCCGGTGCGTTCGCTGGGCAGCCGGATCAAGGGCACCAACGGCCAGAGCCAGGGGGTGATTCCTTTCCTCAAGGTGGTCAACGACACGGCGGTCGCCGTCAACCAGGGCGGCAAGCGCAAGGGCGCCGTCTGCGCCTACCTCGAAACCTGGCACCTCGACATCGAGGAATTCCTCGACCTGCGCAAGAACACCGGCGACGAGCGCCGCCGCACGCACGACATGAACACCGCCAACTGGATTCCCGACCTGTTCATGAAGCGGGTCATCGATCAGGCCGAATGGACGCTGTTCTCGCCGGTCGACGTGCCCGATCTGCACGACAAGTTCGGCGCCGAATTCGAAGCGGCTTATGTCGGCTACGAGGCGCAGGCGGCCACCGGCCAACTGAAGCTGCACAAGAAGATTCCCGCTGTCCAGCTGTGGCGCAAGATGCTGACCATGCTGTTCGAAACCGGCCATCCGTGGATCACCTTCAAGGATGCCTGCAACCTGCGCTCGCCGCAGCAGCACGTCGGCGTCGTGCATTCGAGCAACCTGTGCACCGAGATCACGCTCAATACCTCGGATGACGAAACGGCGGTTTGCAACCTCGGCTCGATCAATCTGCCGGCGCATCTGAAGGATGGCCAGCTCGACCGGGAAAAGCTGGCGCGTACCGTGCAGACCGCCATGCGCATGCTCGACAACGTCGTCGACATCAATTTCTACGCCACACCCAAGGCGCGCAACGCCAACCTCCGGCATCGCCCGGTCGGCCTTGGCATCATGGGGTTCGCCGATTGCCTCTACGAAATCGGCCTGCCTTACGCGTCGACCGCCGCTGTCGAATTTGCCGACCGGAGCATGGAGGCCGTCTGCTACCACGCCTATTCGGCATCCTCCGAACTGGCCCGCGAGCGCGGCCGTTATTCCAGCTTCACCGGCAGCCTGTGGGACCAGGGCATCCTGCCGCTCGATTCGATCAACTTGCTGGAAGCCGGGCGGGGCGGGCATGTCGCAGTCGATCGCACAGCCTGTCTCGACTGGGACGCGCTCCGGGAGCGTATCGCCCGCCACGGCATGCGCAACGCCAACTGTGTCGCCATCGCGCCGACGGCGACCATTTCCAACATCATCGGCGTTTCGGCCAGCATCGAGCCGACCTACCAGAACCTCTATGTCAAATCCAACCTGTCCGGCGAATTCACCGTGGTCAATGAGGCGTTGGTTCGCGACCTCAAGGCGCTCGATCTGTGGGACGAAGTGATGGTCGCCGACCTCAAGTACTTCGACGGTTCGCTGGCCCGCATCGAGCGCGTGCCGGATGAACTCAAGGCCCGCTACGCCACGGCCTTCGAGATCGACCCGGTGTGGCTGATCGAGGCCGCGGCCCGCCGCCAGAAATGGATCGACCAAGCGCAGTCGCTGAACCTCTACCTGGCGCTGCCTTCCGGCAAGAAGCTTGATGAAATCTACCAGTTGGCCTGGCAGCGCGCTTTGAAGACCACTTACTACCTGCGCACGCTGGGCGCCAGCCAGGCGGAGAAGGCCGGGGGCAGGGACGAGGCTTCGGTGTCGGAAGCGCCGAAATTATGTTCGATTGACAATCCGGAATGCGAGGCCTGCCAATGAGCGCCAACGGACTGCCAGCAAGCACGCCAGAAGCGATCAGCCTGCTTTCTCCGTTGCTGCCGCGTCGCATCCTTCGCCGCGACGGTGCCGATGTACCGTTCGAGGCCGAGCGCATCGCTTCGGCATTGGCTCGCGCCGGGGCTGCGAGCGGGGAATTCGATGTGGCCGAGGCGCAGTTGTTGACGGCGCGGGTGCTCAAGGTGGTCCGTCACCGCTATGGCGATTCGTCGCCCACCGTCGAGCAGGTGCAGGATATCGTCGAACAAACGCTGGTCGACGCCAACCACCTGCGGACATTCCGCGCTTATGTGGCGTATCGCGACCAGCACCACCGGCTGCGCGAGGATCGCAGGACGCTGGTCGATGTCGCCGCGGCGATCGACGAGTATATCGACCGCGCCGACTGGCGGGTGCGCGCCAATGCCAACCAGGGCTACTCGCTGGGCGGACTGATTCTCAATGTCTGGGGCAAGGTGGTTGCCAACTACTGGCTGTCGCATGTCTATCCGCCGGAAATCGGCCAGGCGCATCGCGATGCCGATATCCACATCCACGACCTCGACATGCTTTCCGGCTACTGTGCCGGCTGGTCGCTGCGTCAGGTGCTGTTCGAGGGCTTCAACGGCGTCCCTGGCAAGCCCGAGGCCGATCCGCCCAGGCACTTCTCCAGCGCCCTCGGCCAGATGGTGAATTTTCTCGGCACGCTGCAAAACGAGTGGGCCGGTGCCCAGGCCTTCAGCTCCTTTGACACCTACCTGGCACCCTTTGTCCGCAAGGACGGGCTTTCCTACGAAGCGGTGCGCCAGGGCATGCAGGAGTTCATTTATAACCTCAATGTGCCATCGCGCTGGGGCACGCAGACACCCTTCACCAATCTGACCTTCGACTGGGTTTGTCCGGCCGACCTGCGCGAGCAGGTGCCGGTCGTCGGCGGCATCGAGATGCCTTTTGCCTATGGTGACCTGCAGGCCGAGATGGACCTGATCAACCGTGCCTACATCGAGGTGATGAGCGCCGGCGACCGGCGGGGCAGGGCGTTTACCTTTCCGATCCCGACCTACAACATGACCGAGGATTTCCCATGGGAGTCGGATAACGCCGAACGGCTGTTCGCGATGACCGCCAAGTACGGCCTGCCGTATTTCCAGAACTTCCTCAATTCGGACATGAAGCCGAACCACGTGCGCTCGATGTGCTGCCGCCTGCAGCTCGACCTGCGCGAACTGCTGAAGCGGGGCAACGGCCTGTTCGGCTCGGCCGAGCAGACCGGCTCGATCGGCGTCGTGACCATCAACTGCGCCCGTCTCGGCCATCTCCATGCCGGTGACGAAGCCGCCTTGATGGCCCGCGTCGACCGTTTGGCCGACATGGCGCGCGACAGCCTGGAACTCAAGCGCAAGGTCGTCCAGCGGCTGATGGATGATGGCCTGTTCCCTTACACCCGGCGCTATCTCGGCACGCTGCGCAACCATTTCTCGACCATCGGCGTGAACGGCATCAACGAGATGGTGCGCAACTTCACCGCCGGCGCCGCCGACATCGCCAGTCCCGAGGGCCATGCGCTGGCGCTGCGCCTGCTCGAGCGCTTGCGCGAGCGGATGCGCGACTACCAGGAGGAAACCGGCAATCTCTACAACCTGGAGGCAACGCCGGCCGAAGGCACGACCTACCGTTTTGCCAGGGAGGACAGGAAGCGTTGGCCGGACATCCGGCAGGCCGGGACCGCCGAGCGGCCGTACTACACCAACTCGTCGCAATTGCCGGTCGGCTTCACCGACGACCCGTTCGAGGCGCTGACCCGGCAGGACGAGCTGCAGACCCGCTACACCGGCGGCACGGTGCTGCACCTCTACATGCGCGAACGCATTTCGACGCCAGCCGCCTGCCGGCAACTGGTGCGCACGGCGCTGTCGCGCTTCAGGCTGCCCTACATCACGATCACGCCGACCTTCTCGATCTGCCCGAAGCACGGCTACCTGGCCGGCGAGCACGAGTTCTGCCCGAAGTGCGACGAAGAACTGCTTGCCCAACGCGGGCAAGCGGCCCACTGAACCATTGATACTCACTAAAAGGAAACATCATGGCCGACACAAATAAACGGCATCTCCCGGATCATCAACGGCAACGCTGCGAAGTGTGGACCCGCGTCATGGGTTACCACCGGCCTGTCTCCGAGTTCAATCCCGGCAAGCAGGGCGAGCACCGCGAGCGCCGGCATTTTGCCGAACCGGCACCGGCTGCCCATGCGTGAAGCCGAACTGGTGGTGGGCGGCCTGGTGCCATTTACCACCATCGATTTTCCCGGTCGCCTGGCGGCCGTGGTTTTCTGCCAGGGTTGCCCGTGGCGCTGCAGCTATTGCCACAACCCGCACCTGCATTCCCCGCAGGGCGGTGAGCGCTCGTGGGGCGATCTGCTCGGTTGGCTGGAAACCCGGCGCGGGCTGCTCGATGGCCTCGTCTTCAGCGGCGGCGAACCGCTGCTGCAACGCGGTCTCGGCAGCGCCCTCAAGGCTGTCCGGGCGCTCGGTTTTGAAACCGCGCTCCACACCGCCGGCATTTACCCGGACCGCCTGGCTGCCGCTTTGCCGATGCTCGACTGGGTCGGTTTCGATGTGAAAGGTCCATTCGATGACTACGGCCGGATTACCGGGGCGCCGGGGGGCGAGGCGGTGCTTGCCGCTCTGGGAGCGCTGCTCAGGGCGGGAACGGCGCACGAAATTCGCTGCACCGTCGATAGCGAATTGCTCGATGCAAGTGCGCTGGCCCGGATGGCTTGCCAGCTGGCTGCACAGGGCATTTCCCGGCTGGTGCTGCAGCCCTGCCGCCGGGCCGGCCGGCCGCTGCCATTACCCGGCGAACTGATCGACGCCGTAGCGGTTCACCTGCCGCTGGTCGAGATACGAAACGTCTGAGCGCCGCTGTTTTGATCAACTTTTACGGAGAAAAAACTGCCATGAACGCACCCACCCCAGGCGCCTTGCTTGACGACTGGGATCTGCCCTCGCGTGTGCCGCAAGCGAAGGCCATCCCGCCCGAAGCTCTCCCGCTGGATGCGGTCGCCCCGGAAAAACAGGCCAGAAATACGGTTGACCGTAGCATTCTGCCGGCGCACCCCGTGCTCGCCCCCATCAAGGCCGCCGACAAGCGCATCGTCAACGGCAAGGCCGACATCAACCAACTGGCGCCATTCAAGTATCCGTGGGCCTGGGAATTTTTCCTGAAGGCCAACCGCAACCACTGGACACCGCTGGAAATCGGCATGGCGCAGGACGTGCACGACTACCAGCACAAGCTCTCCGCTGCCGAGCGCCACGTCTTCGAGAACGTGCTGGCCTACCTGACGACCTCCGACATCCTGGCCATGCGCAACATCGGCCTGGCCGTCATGGAGAAGATGAGCGCCCCGGAACTGCAGATCTACCAGGCCCGCCAGGTCTACGAGGAGGCGCTGCACACCTGGACCTACCAGCACTGCATCGAAAGTCTCGGCCTCGACCAGCAGGAAATCTACAACCGCTACCGCGTCGTGCCGGCCATTCACGGCAAGATCGCGCTGGCCAACCGTCGGCTGGAGAAGGTGTTGCGCTCGGATTTCGATCTGGAGGACCGGGCCAACCTGCACGAATTCGCGCTGTCCTATTTCTTCTTCGCCGTGATTTTCGAGGGGTGCTGGTTCTACAACGGCTTCACCCCGGTCTTCGCGCTGCAGCGGCGCGGCCTGATGAAGGGCGCCGCCGAGCAGTTGCAGTACATCATGCGCGACGAGGTGCTGCACTGCGCTTTCGGCATCCGTGTCATCCGCGAACTGCTGATCGAGGAAAAACTGACCCTTGACCCGGTGGCGCTGCGCGAACTATGGGATGAAGCCGAAGCGGCCGAAACGGTCTACGCCGCCTATATCCTGCGCGAGCCCATTCTCGGCTACAACGCCGAACTGCATGTCGCCCAGTTCCGTTTCATCGCCAACCGGCGGGCCCGCCAGGTCGGCGTCGCCGAGCCGTTTCCCGGCGCCGAGAACGTCCTGCCCTGGCTCGACGAACAGGCCAACCTGCGCAAGGAGAAAAACTTCTTCGAAACCCGGGTCACCGAGTATCAGACGGGTGGGGCGCTGGCTTGGGACTGATCGCCTGCGCCGAAATTGGCGCCCTCTACCGGCTGTTAGCCTCGGCCCGCCCGGCGGTACAGCAGCACCTGCTCAAGCTCGATGCCGACGATCGTTACGGCCGTTTTGCCACGGCCCTGTCGGATGCCGGGATCGCAGCCTACGTCCGGGGAATCGATTTTCAGCGCGACCCGTGTTTTGGCATTGTCGATCCGGCTGGCGAGCTGAGCGGCTTCATTCATCTGGCGGTGTGCGAAACGGTGGCGGAACTGGCGGCCAGCGTACTCCCTGCCTGGCGCCGCCACGGCCAGGCCCGCCAGTTGTTTGCCGCCGCCCTGCGCTTCGCCGCCGCCACCGGCATCGCCGAAATCCATCTGGCCAGCGGCCATCCGGCCGCGCGGCGGATTTGTGGCAGTTTGAACTATGTGATGAGCGAAGGCAGAGACTACCCGCGGGTGCGGGTTTGCCTGGTCCCTGGCGGCCAGCGCACGGATTTGCCCGCGCTCCCCGCTGCCAGGGAATGAAGGGAGGCGGTTAATTCCAGTCGCTATCCCCGCCGTCATCCCATGAGGCGCTGTCAGCGATGCCGAAATCACTGCCGCCCAGATCGTTCAACGGGGTCGAAGGCAAATTCGGGATGCTGTCGAAAGAGGAAAAAGCCTGGTCGGCAGTTGGTGTCGTCTTGTGCCCATCCATGAAGCGATGCATCAGCGCCTCGCCGGCAACGACGCCGGCGCCTACGGCCGCACCGGTTGCCAGACCGCCCAGCAACTGGGAGCCGATCCCGGCTCCGGCAGCGGGAGCTGCGCCCGGTTGGCCGTAAGCTTGCGGTTGCGCTGCGTTGCCAAACGGCGTCGCCGGATAGGCCGGTTGATAACCGCCAAAGCCCGGCTGTGCCGCAGCAGGCATGCCGCCTGCCAGCGCATTGCGGCTGCTCATGAACCTGCTGGCCCAGATCACGAAGGCAATCAGGCCCAGACCGATGAAGAGCATGCCGGTCGGAAACCTGGATTCGTTCGATGTCGACGTTGCCGGCGCATGCTGGGCCGGGATCGCGGTAGTGGCAGCGGGATGATTGATCGTTGCCTTCAGGCTGGAGACCGACTCCGGTTTGGCAAACGGAAGTCCCGGCGCCAGTTTCTCGGCGGTTGCCAGTTCGCTGGCAGCCTGCTTTGCCTGCCCCTGCTTGGCCAACAGTTCGGCCTCGACGTAGTGGGCCTTGCCGCTGCCCGGGTGGGCTTGCAGAACTTCCCGCATCATGCGCTGGGCGTCATCCAGCTTGCCTGCGTTCGCGGCTTGATAAACCTCGTGCAGGGAGGGCTCAGCAGCAAATGCTGGCATGCTGATGCCAGCTGAAACAAATAACATCAAAGCGACGAGTGTCTTGTTCATCAGATTCTCCCAAACTACAAACGAAGCGACCTTACCGGGTGCCTCCATGGCAGCCAAGATATGAATCTCGCGGCCGATCTTCAAGACGGGTTATGCAATCGGAAGGTAACAAATTGTTTCGGCAGGCCGGAATCGTCCCGGCCACGTCAACGCAATTGTCATCGAGTCGTTGCTTGAGCAAGGCAATCGGCCTTGCAAACATTGAGGAGCTAGAGACATGAACAAGATTATTTCCGGGTTGGTTGCAGGTTTGTTGGCAGTTAGCCTGGCTTACGCGCAGGCCCCGGCACAGCCGGCGGTGCCCGCCAAGCCGGCCGCGACAGCGGCTCAGCCGATGGCGAAGCCCGCCGCCCCGGCAGCGAAAGCCGAGGAAGCCGCCGCGCCGGCCGCTACGCCCGCCGCCTCGGATTGCGAGGCCAAGGCCGTCGGCAAGAATGGCAAGCCACTGGCCGGTGCGGCCAAGAAGTCTTTCATGAAGAAATGCGAGGGCGGCGTCGCGGCGCCGTCGACTTCCGGATGTGCGGAAAAAGCGGTGGGCAAGAACGGCAAGCCGCTGTCCGGCGCCGCCAAGAAGTCCTTCATCAAGAAGTGCGAAGCGGACGCGAAATAAGCCTTCGCATCGTCCGGGAAGCCGGCTTTCTGCCGGCTTTTTTTCGCCTGTAATCCGCCCCGCTGAGCCCTACCCTGGGTATCGCGGATAGTCCGGCAGAACGAGGCGACGCCGGCTGCGCTCCTAGCGTTCCCCGGCCTTGAAGCGCTGCCACCAGGCAGTGAAACCGTTGCTGATGCCTTCGGGAAAGCGCTTGGTCATCCATGCAAACAGCGCATACTTCAACAGCTTGCCGACCAGCATGGCAAGAAATACGCCCAGATAGTTTTGCTGCGTAATTCCGAAAAAAATCAGCACGGGCGTCTGCGGTAGCGGCGAGGCGGCCAGTAGCAACAGGCCGACGGCGCCGTGGGCTTCCGCCCATGACATCGCCGCCGCCCAGTCGGGATGGGCGGTCAGCTGCGGATAGCGGTCATACAGACTGGACCAGCCGATCTGGTGGATCGCCATGACCAGCAGGGTGGCGCCGAGGGCGCTGCCGACGGCGGTGGACAGGCTGATGTTTTTCCAGCGTTCGGGAGCGAGGAGTACCGCGGGCACGACTACGGCGGTGACCGGGAAGGCGGCTGTCATTGTTCCGGCCAGGGCGAGTGCCGCACAGGTCAACAGAAAGCCGTGGCCGGCCGCGGCGTAGCGGAGCAGGCGTTGCAGCGGCTCATCCAGTTTGGTCAGCATGGGTCCGCATCGATGCGCAGGAGATAGGGCATTTGCTTCATTCCCCGGGCTCTGTGCTCGCGACCGGAGGCGTTCGGCAATGAATCCGCCGGCTGATGAAAAGTGGCGGGCGAGCAATACGCAGGCTGTCGTTCATCGGGTATGAAATCAGTCGATAATCACCGATGGCTATCATAGACGACGATGATGCGGATTGGCTCATTCCTGCTGGTGGCGCTGTTTTCCCTGGAGGCCGGGGCCGATGTGTCGCGTCCGGGCGCGGTGGAGCCGGTCGGCGATGAGGCGGCGGGATGGGCATTCAAGCTGACGCCTTCCTACTATTCAACCAGCCGGCAGGCGGCGGCCATCGATATCAACCTGCGGGCCAATCAGGGCGCGCATGCGCTGTGGATCGGGTATTACCAGCGAGGCAGCGAGTTCGAACAGCTCAGGACCGGCTATGAACTGACGCTGGAGACTGATTACGGCAAGCTGATTCCTTCGCTGCAGCTGGCCACACACGGCTTTGCCGGCGGTTCGGTGAATCTGGAACTGGGTTCGTCGGTGTATGCCCTGCTGGGGGTAAGCAGAACCAATACCCGGGATTACTACAACCTGAATTTCGATCCGAACGATTCGGCGGTCTACGGTGTGGGGACCCGTCTGCTTCCGCAAACCAATCTGTCGCTCTATACCGTCAAGGATAACCGCCTGCATACCGGACAATCCGTCACGCACGCGGTGGCGCGCTATCAGTTGGACATGCAGCATCGCCTGATAATCGATTTATCTGAAAAACGCGGCCGGGAAAATCCTGGCGATCCCAGGGTTGTCGGCTGGGGAGCGTCCCTGACCTACGATTTTCGGGAGGTCTTCATCCGTTTGGCGTGGGATCAGAAGGTGAATTTCTCGCCCAACGACCAGACCCGGATTTCTCTGGGCCTGCGCTTTTAGGATGACAGGCAGCGGAGCAGTCCGGCGGAGGCCGATTCTGCCTCTGGCGGCAATGCGACGGTCGACCGGAAAAACGGGGCAATTCCGGGATTGGCTGCCACCGGCGATCTTCCCGGCGACTCAGTTGCAGCGGCTGCCGTTCATCCGGGTGAAGCCGAGGCCGCTGCCCCCCCTCGGCCGGATGCAGATGGTCACGCCAAGCGAGCGGGCGGCCTTGTCGATATCCGGCGGAAAGGGTGAGAACGGTACGGCGCGCTCGACGACCGACCGGATGAAGGCAATTTCATCGGCCTGATCGCCGGCATTGAGGACGACGAAGGATTTCAGCGAGCCGTCCGGGTTGAGCCTGAACTGCACGGAGGCCGGGCGCACCCCCTTGTTGCGGGGATCGTTCTTGACGAAAGCGGCGCTGCGATTGAGGCGGCGGAGCAGGCCCTCGATATAGATTTCCAGGCTGAAGGAATCGACTGGCGGGCCGTTCGGGCGGCGCTCCAGCAACGCTTCGTCGCTCTCGTCCTGGGCTGCCATCTGCTGGCCGACCTGGCGGGCCATCGCCAACGACCGCTCGGCCAGGCTCGGTTTGGGAGTTGCTCGGGCCTGCCCGGCAAGTTCGTTGAGAAAGCCGTCCATTTCGGCCTTCTCGGCAGCCGTCCATTGCGGTGCGGCCGGCACCGCCGGGCCGCGCGATTTCTCGGCTGTCAGCAGGCGGGTACGCGGTGCGCTGGCTTTGCTGGCCGGCAGTTTTTTTGCTTGGACCGGCGGTTGACTGGCTTCCGTTGCTTGCCGGATGGCCGGTGTCAACCTGGCTTCCAGGCGCGGCGGCGCGGTTGGTCCCCCCGATCGGGAGTCGTGGAGTTCAACGAGCAGCAACAGGTGGAGGACCAGCGAGACAGCGAGGGCCCAACCGAGGGGGCGCTGCTCCGGCAAAAAATCAGCAATCGGCATCGGCGGCATTTTAAGCGGGCGCAGGCAGGATGGCGCATGAAAGCGGCGTTTGGCCATTGTAAAAAATTGAAACTTACACTGAGCAGAAGCGCCTCGGCGCCGAGTAGCAACCCTGTGGCGGGCGATACATTTCCATGCTGCGTCGGGGGAGGGTAATGCTGCCGCTTTCGCAAGCGTCGAATGGCTACGGTCGACCGGGGAAAAGCCGAATTTGGCAAGGCCCTGGCCTTTTGCTTGCCCGTGAGCGGGGCGAGCGCGCCACGAACGATCGCCCTGCGGCGAGGTCTTATTCTCTGAATGAGATGGCTCGTGCATCGATTGCTCGGCCGGGCATCAGCCCGTTTGATTTCAGGCCCTCCGGCCGGCTTCGGAAGCGCTCTGCCTGGCGGACGTTTCGCTGCTAGCAGCAAGGAGTGTCAGATGAAAACGAATATGTGCAATACCGATCGCATCATCCGGGCGGTGGTTGGCGTCGTGTTGATCGGCGCCACGCTTTCCGGGCTGATCGGGATTTGGGGCTGGTTGGGCATCGTCCTGCTGGCCACCGCCGTTTTCAGCTTCTGCCCGCTTTATGCGGCGCTCGGCTGTAATTCGTGCCATGCCTGCTCGGCGGGCAAGCCGTCGCCATGAGCGTGGGTCGGTGAAGCAGCGGAGATGCCCAGAGGCAATGCCGGAAAATGGGGAAGGGGTGAATGATGGCTCTGTATTCTGATCTCGCCGGGTTCTTCATGCCCATACTGGTTGTCGCGCTAGGCTTGCTGGTTGCTTCCGCCATTCGCATCTTCCGTGAATACGAGCGCGGGGTCGTGTTTACGCTCGGTCGTTTTCAGCAGGTCAAAGGGCCGGGGCTGGTCTTCATCATCCCGGCCATCCAGCAAGTGGTCCGCGTCGATCTGCGGACCGTCGTGCTGGAAGTGCCGACCCAGGACGTGATCTCGCGCGACAACGTTTCGGTCAAGGTCAGCGCCGTCGTTTATTTTCGAGTGATTGATCCGCAGAAGGCCATCATCCAGGTGGTCGATTTTCTCAACGCCACCAGCCAGTTGGCGCAGACCATGTTGCGTTCGGTGCTCGGCAAGCATTTGCTCGACGACATGTTGTCGGAGCGCGAGAGGCTCAACGTGGATATCCAGCAAGCCTTGGATGCACAAACCGACACCTGGGGCATCAAGGTGTCCAACGTCGAGATCAAGCAGGTCGATCTGACCGAATCGATGATCCGGGCGATTGCCCGGCAAGCCGAGGCGGAGCGTGAGCGGCGTGCCAAGGTGATCCACGCCGAGGGCGAGTTGCAGGCGTCGGAAAAACTCTTCCAGGCTGCCCAGATCCTGGCCCAGGAACCCCAGGCCATCCTGTTGCGCTACCTCGAAACGCTGACGGTGATCGGGGCCGACAAGAACACCACAGTGGTCTTCCCGCTGCCCATGGATCTCGTCGCTCCCTTGCTGAAAAAGTGAGGAACCTGGATTCCCGGTCGCTTCAGGGATTGGGGGCAGGATTGCTCCCGTCCTTGAGCAAGGTTAACCTGTCGGCAATCGCTTGAGATGGCTTGCCACCAAGCCAACCAGGATGCCACGAGAGATTCAATGATTGCTGACCAGGAACGCTTCAACCAGGCTATCGCCCTGTTCGATGCCGCCAACGCCGAAGACCCCAACCGTGAAGACGGGCAGCCCAAGGAACTGCTTTACGCCCGCCGCATGACCGAGATGATCGACCGTTTCGCGCCCGGCGCCAGTGAGGTTGCCCGGCTCGCCGTGCGCGCCCAGCACATCCGGCGGTGGACCGTGCCGCGCAGCGACTATCCGCTGGGCAAACCGGGTTACTTCGCATGGCGGACCGGCCTTTACCGCTTTCACGCCGAAACTGCCAGCGCACTGTTGCGCCAGGCCGGCTACGACGAGGCGACGATTGCCCAGGTCAAGGCGGCGGTCGGCAAACAGGAGATGAAGACCAATCCCGACACGCAGTTGCTCGAAGACGTCAGCAGCCTCGTTTTCATCGAACACTACATGCTTGGTTTTGCCGGTGAGCACGCCGAATACAGCGAACAGAAGTGGCTCGACATCATCCGCAAGACCTGGAAAAAAATGTCCGCCACCGCTCAGGACTTCGCCAGCGGCGGCGGCATCAAATGGCCGGAAGCACTGGCGCCACTGATCCTGAAAGCGGTTTCCGGAGGGTGAGCGGTCGATTGCATCTACACTCGTCACTTGCCGCTGCCCGAACTTCACGATCATGACCATCGAAATCTCCACCGACGCCCGTAAAACCGCCATCGCCTCGATCCAGCGTTACTTCTCCGAGAACCTCGATGAGGAAATCGGCAGCCTGGATGCCGGTGCGCTGTTGGGGTTTTTTCTGAAGGAAATCGCCCCCGTCGTCTACAACCAGGCTGTCGCCGATGCCCAGGCGCGACTGCAGGCACGGGTCACGGAGCTCGATGTCGAAGTATATGAGGAAGAGTTTCAGTACTGGCTGAAGCAGGGGAGGCCGGGCAAGCGCCATGGGTGAGCCGGATACCCTTGCCGGTCTCGGCCTGGCGCTGCCTACTCCGGCCTATCTTTTCGGCGCCATCTTCTTCGGGCTGATCGGCTTTGCCGCCTACCGCTACGGCAAGCGGCTGGCGCTCGGCAAGGTCAAGTGGATCGGCGTCGCATTGATGGTCTATCCGTATGCGATTTCCGGCACGGTGCTGCTGTACGTCGTCGGCGTTGCGCTCTGTCTGGGCTTGTATTTCTGGCGTGACTAGGCGTCCGGAGTGATGGCGCTGCCTGCGTTTCGGGCGTCGGCCATCGCCATTCCGGCCGCCGTCCAGACTTTTTGATGCGGTCTCGTTTCCCCCGGCTCCGGAGTCCATCCTCGCCTCAGGTATAATGTCGGCCTCTCCGCCTAACCCGAAATCACTCTCCAATGGCCGACATTCTTTGCCTCAAGGGCGACGCCGCCTTTTCCGCCTTCCGTCTGCAACGCCTGCAAGCCCGCCTGAATGCGGCCGTCGCGGATATCGAATCGGTGGTCGCCGATTACTGGCACGTCGTCGCGCAAAAGCGCGCCCTGAATGCCGACGAGCGCGCCAAGCTGGCGACGCTGCTGGAAGAGAGGGCCGCCGGCGCTGAAACCGGTGAACTGTTCCTGGTCGCGCCGCGCATCGGCACCATTTCGCCGTGGTCGTCGAAGGCCACCGACATCGCCTGGAACTGCGACCTCGACGCCATCGAGCGCATCGAGCGGGTGATTGCCTTCCAACTCGTGGTCAAGGGCGGCCGCGCGCTGAGCGCCGATGAAAAGAAGACAGTCGCCGCGCTGCTGCACGACCGGATGACCGAGTCCGTGTTGCCCGGCTTCGCCGCCGCCGGCGAACTGTTCCGCCACTTCGAGCCGAAGCCGCTCAATACGGTCGACGTGCTCAAGGGCGGCAAAACGGCGCTGGTCGAGGCTAACGGCTCGCTCGGCCTGGCGCTGTCCGACGACGAGATCGACTACCTGCTCGACATCTTCACCAAGGCTGGCCGCAACCCGACCGACGTCGAGCTGATGATGTTCGCCCAGGCCAATTCCGAGCACTGCCGCCACAAGATTTTCAACGCTTCCTGGGTGATCGACGGGCAAGCCAAGGACAAGACCCTGTTCGGCATGATCCGCGAAACGCATCAGGCGCATCCGCAGGGCACGGTGATGGCCTATGCCGACAACGCCTCGATCATCGAAGGCGCCACCATCCAGCGTTTCTACCCGGATGCCGACCGGGGCTACAGCTACAAGGAAGAGCTGACCCACATCCTGACCAAGGTCGAGACGCACAACCACCCGACGGCGATTTCGCCTTTCCCCGGTGCCTCCACCGGCTCCGGCGGTGAAATCCGCGACGAGGGCGCCACCGGCAAGGGCTCCAAGCCGAAGGCCGGCCTCTGCGGCTTCTCGGTCTCCAACCTCAATCTGCCGGATGCGCCGCAGCCCTGGGAAAAGGCCTACGGCCGCCCGTCGCGTATCGCTTCCGCCCTCGACATCATGCTCGAAGGCCCGATCGGTGCCGCCGCCTTCAACAACGAATTCGGCCGCCCGAACCTGACCGGCTATTTCCGCACCTACGAGCAGGACGTGGCCGGTGTCGTGCGCGGCTACCACAAGCCGATCATGATCGCCGGCGGCCTGGGCAGCATCCAGGCCGAGCAGTCGTTCAAGGAGGAAACCTTCCCGGTCGGCACCCAGTTCGTGCAACTGGGCGGCCCCGGCATGCTGATCGGCCTGGGCGGCGGCGCCGCCTCGTCGATGACCGCCGGCGTCAATGCCGAAGATCTCGACTTCGCCTCGGTGCAGCGCGGCAACCCGGAAATCCAGCGCCGCGCGCAGGAAGTCATCGACCGCTGCTGGCAGATGGGCAAGGACAACCCCATCCTCTCGGTGCATGACGTCGGTGCCGGCGGCGTCTCCAACGCCCTGCCGGAACTCGCCCACTCGGGCGGCGTCGGCGCAGTGTTCGACCTGCGCAAGGTGCCGACCGAAGAGCCGGGCATGTCGCCGGCCGAAATCTGGTCGAACGAATCGCAGGAACGCTATGTGCTGGCTATTCCGCCAAACCGTATCGCCGAATTCCAGGCCATGTGCGAGCGCGAGCGCTGCCCCTTCGCCGTGGTCGGCGAAGCGACCGGCGACGGCCATCTGACGGTGACCGACGCTCATTTCGGCGTCAATCCGGTCGACATGGAAATGGAAGCCCTTTTGGGCAAGCCGCCGCGCATGACGCGCGACGTGACGCACCAGCCGGAAACTTTTGTCTCCTTCGACGCCGCTTCGATCGAATTGAAGGACGCCGCCTATCGCCTGATGCGTCTGCCGACCATCGCCGACAAGACCTTCCTGATCTCGATCGGCGACCGTTCGGTCGGCGGCATGACCGCCCGCGACCAGATGGTCGGTCCGTGGCAGGTGCCGGTGGCCGACGTCGCGGTGACCACCATGGGTTACCAGGGGTACCTTGGCGAAGCCTTCGCCATGGGCGAGCGTACGCCGCTCGCCGTGTTCGATGCGCCGGCCTCCGGCCGCATGGCCATCGGCGAGGCGCTGACCAACCTGGCCGCCGCCGATGTCGGCGAACTCGGCAAGGTCAAGCTGTCGGCCAACTGGATGGCGCCGTGCGGCGTGCCGGGCGAGGATGCCCGCCTGTTCGACACCGTCGAGGCCGTTTCCGACCTGTGCAAGGCCATCGGCGTCTCGATCCCGGTCGGCAAGGATTCGCTGTCGATGCGCACCGCCTGGGAAGAGGGTGGCGAGAAAAAGCAGGTCGTTTCGCCGCTGTCGCTGGTCGTCACCTCGTTTGCTGCGGTCGACGACGTGCGCAAGACCAAAACCCCGCAACTGGCCGTCGACCAGGGCGAAACCGAACTGCTGCTGCTCGACCTCGGCCAGAACCGTCTCGGCGGCTCGGCCCTGGCCCAGGTGTACAACGCCACCGGCAGCGATGCGCCGGACGTCGACGAGCCGGCCAAGCTGAAAGGCCTGTTCGATGCCGTCCAGAAGCTCAACCGTGATGGCCTGCTGCTCGCTTACCACGATCGTTCCGACGGCGGCCTGTTCGTCGCCGCCTGTGAAATGGCCTTCGCCAGCCGGTGTGGCGTCTCGCTCGATCTCGACGGCATCTGCTACGACGCTGGTGCCGGTGACGTCGACGGTTCAGAAAAACGTCCCGACCTGCTGGCCGGTCGCGATTTCGAGAATATCGTCCGGGTGCTGTTCAACGAAGAGCTCGGGGCGCTGATCCAGATTCGCCGCGCCGACCGGGAAAAGGTCACACCCATCCTGCGCGCCCTGCGTGTGCCTTATCACTTTGTCGGCCTGATGAACGAGTGGGACGAAATCCGTGTCACCCGCAACGCCAAGCGCGTGCTGCGCGAAAAGCGTGTCGACCTGCAGCGTGCCTGGTCGGAGACCAGCTACCAGATGCAGGCCATGCGCGACAACCCGGATTGTGCCAAGCAGGAATTCGATCGCATCCTCGATACCCGGGACCCCGGGCTGAATCCCTGGCTGACTTTCGATCCGCAGGAGGATTTCACCCAGGTTTATGCCCAGATCAGCGGTCGCCCGCGTGTCGCCATCCTGCGCGAGCAGGGGGTCAACAGCCATTACGAAATGGCCGCTGCCTTCGACAAGGCCGGCTTTGCTGCGGTCGACGTCCATATGAGCGATATTCTCGCCGGTCGTGTCAGCCTCAAGGACTTCAAGGGCCTGGTCGCCTGCGGCGGCTTCTCCTATGGTGACGTGCTTGGCGCCGGCCTCGGCTGGGCGCGGACCATCCTGATGCACGACGGCTGCCGCGATGAATTCGCCGCCTTCTTCAAGCGTCCGGATACCTTCGCGCTGGGCGTCTGCAACGGTTGCCAGATGATGAGCGCGCTGAAATCGATCATCCCTGGCGCTGAACACTGGCCGGCTTTCCGCCGCAACCAGGTCGAGCAGTTCGAAGCCCGCTTCGTGCTGGCCGAAGTGCAGGAATCGCCCTCGCTCTTCTTCCGCGGCATGGAAAAATCGCGCATTCCCATCGTTGTCTCCCATGGCGAAGGCCGGGCAGTGTTCGACAACCCGGCGGACCAGGCCGAGGTGCTGGCGGCGCTGCGCTACGTGGATAACCACGGCAATCCGACGGAAGTCTACCCGTACAACCCGAACGGTTCGCCGAACGGTTTGACGGCGGTAACCACCGAGGACGGCCGCTTCACGATCATGATGCCGCACCCCGAGCGCGTCTTCCGCACCGTGCAGATGTCCTGGCATCCGGAAAACTGGGGCGAGGATTCGCCCTGGATGCGCATGTTCCGCAACGCACGGCGCTGGGTGGGCTGATCGGCAAGACGCCGTTTGCATAAACCCGGGAACTTCCGGGCCGCATTTTCGTCCTCTGTACATTAGTTCATCAGCTTGCACCTGGCGCGGGCGGCGATTGCGCTCCGCCGGGTGTGCCTGATGAAGGCCGACAGGTGCCATCGCTTCTACATGGAGCGGGTTCGGCTGCCGGTGGTGAAAAGGGGGCGGTCTGGCATGGACGGCATATTCATCAGCTATCGACGGGACGATTCGGCGGGGTATGCCGGGCGCCTGTATGACCGTCTGGTTGCCCACTTCGGTGCCGAGCGGGTGTTCATGGATGTCGAGGGGATCGAGCCCGGTCTCGATTTCGTAGTCGCCATCGAGGAGGCCGTGGCGTCCTGCCGTGTGCTGATCGCCGTCATCGGCGATGAATGGACCACCGCTACCGACGCGGCCGGACGGCGCCGGCTGGATGATCCCAACGATTTCATCCGGCTGGAAACCGGTGCCGCCCTGCAGCGCGGAATACGCGTCGTGCCAGTGCTGGTTGGTGGCGCCGTCATGCCGCAGGCGGCTGACCTGCCCGAAGCGCTCAAACCCCTGACCCGGCGGCAGGCGATCGAAATCAACCACAAGCAATGGGAAGCCTCGACCGGGGAACTGATCCGCACGCTGGAAGGCATCCTGGACATTCCATCCGGTCCATCTGCCGCGAAGCCCCCGCCCACGAGCAGCAATTCCGCTGCCGATGGCGCCTCAGCCAGCGGCAAGGAAAACGTCGGCGCCGTGACTGATGGCAAGGCTGCACGTTGGCTCTTGCCACTTGGCCTTGCGGCGCTTGTCTTCGCCGGCATCGGATTGTGGGTCAGCCTCGGTGCTCGAAAACCCGCTATCGACAGTGAAAAAAACCCGGTCAGCAAGCTTGCCCAGGCCCCCAAGCCTGCCATTGTCGCTGCCCCGCCGGCTGGCCAGGCCGCGATCCCGCCGCTCTCCGGCCAGGGAGCCAAAGACGTTGGCAAGCCAGCGCTTGCTGATAAGCCGTCGCCGCCCGCTGCCCAACCGGCCGCAACAATCCAGCCGGAAGCCGGACCCGTCGCAGAACGCCCGCCGTTGATTCGTGAATTCAAGGCCGAGGTGACGGCTTCGCGCGTTCGCCTGTGCTACCGGGTCAGTCATGCCGAAAGCCTGCTCCTGACGCCGCGTCCGGGCGAACTGGGGAGCGTCGCCGATGATTGTATCGACGTCAAAATCGAGGCTGCGACGACATTCACGCTCACCGCCCGCAACGGCAAAAAAATCGCCCGCAAGACGCTGACGGTGGCGCCCCGGCTGGCGGGAACCGCCCGTCCGCCCGAGGCGCTGGCCAGCGTTGCGGCATCGGCAGCAGGCCCCGCTCCTACGTTCGCCTCAAACTTGCCGGTTAAGGGCGAGCGCTGGGTTTACCGTTCGTCGGGGAAGTGGCCGACCAGCCCGAAACGGCGTTTCGAGGTCGTTGCGCAATCGGTGGCTGACAGCCTGGTTACCGAGGAGTTGCGCGTGATCGAGCCGGAGAGCGCTGCGGAGATACGCCGGGCCCGTGGCAACAAACCCGATTTCATCGTCTGGAATGCGATCGGGCCGGAGTTCAGTCCATATTTTGGCGCTTACGTTGCCTTGGCGCAGCAGGACTCGCTCAGCGGCTTTCCGACACCGGATTTCGATCCGCAATGGACGCAGTGGTATTCCAAGGCCGAGGTGATCGGCCAGGAATCCGTGAGCGTGCCCGCCGGTACCTTCAGCGCCTTCAAGATCGAGGTCTGGAGCAGTCGGCGGCGTACCGGTTCGATCGCCCAGGCGCAGATCGAACCGGTGCGGGTTCATTACCTCATCTGGTATGCCCCCCAGATCAAGCGTTATGTCCGAATGCAACGCAGCATCACCTCCGCCGACAACAGCGAAGGTGAAAGGGATATCTTTGAACTGGTCGCTCACCGTACGCCTTAGGTCGGCTTAAGGCTGCCTGCCCTGTGATGGGTGCTGGGATGGTGCTTGGTTTTTGGGTCATCGGCCGGTGTCCTGTTGGCCGGGGGCGAACGGTGGGCGTGCGCCGGAACCGGCTGCGCCATATGGCGTGGCGCATAATTTGTTGTGGTCGCCGATTGAGGCCCGGTTCATAATGAACAAAACAAAATGCCAAGGAGCGATCATGATCAGATACTCTCCCGCTCAGGATGATGACCGGCTGACCGAGGAAGGGGGGCCGTTTCGTGGCTTGATTCGCTATGAACAGCAGTTGCCGGTCCGCCAAGTCGCTTACTACCTGTGTGGCGAAATCTGCGAGCCGCAGTATTACACGGAGTTGTTTTACACCCTGCGTTCAGCCAGTGACACGGATCTGGTCTATCTCCATCTCAATTCTTCCGGTGGCGATTTCAATACCGGCCTGCAGATCATCAATAACATCCTCGCCTCCAATGCGCGGGTGGTCACCATTCTCGAAGCGCGCGCCTATTCGATGGCGGCGCTGATCTTCCTGAGTGGCGATGAATTGATCGTGCACGACAATTGCCAGCTGATGTTCCATATCTATTCGGGAATATTCTCCGGCAAAGGCAATGAACAGCAGGCCGAGGCGGCGGCGATCGGCAACTGGTTCGAGAAGGTGATGAGCCGATTGTGCTCGCCTTTCCTTTCGGAGGCCGAGATCGCCAATATCCTGAAAGGCTCCGATGTCTGGATGGATTCCGACGAAATTCGCCGTCGCCTGTTGCGCTTGCAACGGGCCAAGACGGCAGGGCGGCGGAAGAAACCTGCGAAATCGGCGGCCTGACGGCGGCCAGCTTGATGCCGGATGCGCCGGTATCAGCGGTGATCGAAAAAATGGCGCAGGTTTCTGCGCCATTTTTGATTTTTAGGCCAGCCGGCCGTCATCCTGCTGAATCCTTCCGGTAACCGGCGGATCAGCGGTCCCGGTATGTCCGTAACTTGTCGAGCTGGCCGACGAGCTGGTGCGAAGCTTCGTTGAGTTCAGGCAGCAGCAGGTCAGCGGAGTCGCCCAGGCCGTTGTTGCTGAGATCGACGATCTCGTTGGCCAAGGCATGGAAACGGTCGTGGATGGCGATCAGCTGCTTGTACTCGGCGCCATCGACCGCCGTTCCTCCGGCTTCTCGCAGGGCCTCGGCAAGCGTGCAGCCACGATGTTCGGAAAGGGGCATGTCGGCATAGTTGCCGCCGGCAAAGGCGTTGAGGAACTGGCGTCGCCATTGGGTATGCAAGCGTATGGCGCCATCGATATCGATACGCTTCATGGACTGTTTCTCCGGGTGGTTGATGGCTGGCGGCTTGGGCGCCGCTTCTTGCCGAAGGCTGAATTATGCCGCAGGGGCGTTTATCGGCAAGGGGGGGCGGGCGGTTCAGGGGCTGAATTGTTGGTGGGCGACAAAAATTGCCATCTGCGCCGTGTTGAAAAACACCAGTCTGACGTGGTCGACCGTAGCGTTTGCTGCGAGCACTTCACTCAGCGTTCGCGAGACGACTGGCGCAGCCTGTGCCGGCGGGTAGCCGTAGACACCGGTGGAAATGGCCGGGAAGGCAATGGTTTTCAGATCGAGGCTGATGGCCAGTTCGATAGCGTTGCGATAGCAGTCGGCGAGCAGGGTGGCTTCGGCGCCGCCGTGTTGCCCGTAGATCGGGCCGACGGTGTGGATGACATGGCGGGCAGGGAGTTCGCCGCCGAGGGTGATTGCCACCTTCCCGGTCGGCAGGCCGCCGGGCCAGAGATCATGGCGCAAGGCGCGGCAGGCTTCGAGGATGGCCGGGCCGCCGCGCTGGTGGATGGCGCCATCGACCCCGCCGCCACCGAGCAGGCTGCGGTTGGCAGCATTGACGATGGCATCGACGGCGTGATCGGTCAGGTCGCCGACGTAGAGCCGGACGCGGCCGTTCAGGAAATGGTGCAGGGCGGTCCTCATGGTGCAGAGGTTGGCAGGATGGTAAGGAATTTTCTGGAGGATGAATGCGGTTTTCGCGCCGGCAGTCGCCCATTTGACCTCGATACCCGGATTTTGCGGTCGACCGGGGAAAATGGCAAAAAATCACATGAGCGCTTGCGCCGCTGGCGCTGCCCTCCGGGGGGGCGCTCCGGACTATGGTCCGGCGAGCCGCGCAAGAATGAACTCTGGTGAAAATAAGATCATTAAATTAACATATGCTTACACGCTAATTTAGCCGTGTGAAATTATTTAAATAACAGAGGAGGAAATACATGTTCAGGAGATTATTGCTGGCCATCGGCCTGGTCACGCTGGCGCTCGGGGTTGCTGCAGAAGAGAGGGAGTTGCTGCGCATCATAGGCGAGGACAAGCAGTTCGTCGTGAAAACCAAGAATGGCCCGTTCGTCATCACCCGCACGATGACGCCATGCGCCAAGAACAAGGGCTGGCTGCAACCACTGATCCCGGTGGCCGGGGTGCATCCGGTCACCGAGATCGAATTGCTGCAGGCAATGAACGACCAGGAGGCCATGATTGTTGACATGCGCGAGCCTGATGATCGCATCAAGGGCACCATCCCCAATTCCTACCATATCCCCTATACGCTGGTTGCCGGCCGCCTGGACGAGTTGGGGTGCGCCAAGAACGCCGGCAAGTGGGATTGCAGCAAGGCGAAGAAGGTTTACGCCTTCTGCAATGGCCCGGTTTGTCCGCAAAGCCCGACGGCGATCAATGCCATGGTGCGCGACGGTTTCCCGGCGGACCGGATTTATTACTACCGCGGCGGCATGCTGGATTGGGATGCGCTTGGCTTCCCGGTGGTCAAGGACGAGTTCTGAGCCTCGTTTGTTCGGGCGGCATTGCCAAGGCGGCTACGGCCGCCTTTTTCAATGCTGGCCGATGCGCTGCTTGCGGCGCCAGCAGGCGGGAATCTGCAGGACCGCAACATCATGCGGCTGGTACTCGAAGATCGCTTTGGCGCGAGCCAGGCGGGCATCTTCTTCGGCGGAAATGCCGGCCAGCAGTTCGAAAAGTTTCTGAATGCGTTCCATGATGATGACCTCCGGTAAAGGTGGTTGATAACTGTATGGATAGCCAGTAATGTGGCGACAAATGCAGATTAACCGATAACTGTATGGATGTACAGTATTCGATTTTCACCTGATCGGAGTTAGCCTTGAGACGTCCAGAACACAGGGAGCAGCCCGCCATGCCCCGAGCCAAAGCCCACTGGCTGCCCAATGCCGGTACCGTGGCCGCCTACCGCGGCCGCAGCAGCAAGACCGCCCGCAATGTCCGGGTTATCGCCGAAGCTTCCGGTGGCCGCATGGTGGTCGAAGCCATCGGCCGGAAAGGCGTTCCCGTCCGGCTGACGGTCAAGCAGGAAAACCTGTTGCCGATGCAACCAGGCCTCTTCGACTGAACCGGTCAGGGCGAACGTCACTTTCGTAGGTTCTGCCGCCTCCGGCCAGCCGTGCGAGCCATTGGCCCGCTTTGCCGACGGGCCGTGACATTTCCAGATGCACCCGCCCGGCGTCGATGCTTTCGATCAAGGCCAGACCCGGGCCACTGATCTGCCAGACTTGGCCAGGTTCCAGAAAAATATCGGCAGAGTCGCCGGCAACAGTGATCCAGACCGTGCCGGAAAGACAACGGATGCGCAGCCCGGATGCCCGGGTGAGGCGAATCGGTTCGCCGCGATTCAGGCAGAGTTCGCCGGATCCCAGGTCGATTTTCATACCGCGCTCCATATCGTTGATGAGACCAGTGTAGGGGGCTGGTTATCGGTGATACAGTCACAATGAAATGAAATTGTGATCAATACAGTTTGGTTTTTTATTAATTGTGCTGGTCGTCGACTGGGTGATCTGTATTGGTGAGTCATGAACGAAGAAGCATTACGGTACGAAAAACTGGCGGGTGAACTGGCCGGGATGATCTGCGGTGGCTTGCTCCAGCATGGCGACCGCCTCCCCTCGGTCCGGCGTTTGGCCAAGGAACGCCGACTGTCGGTGTCGACCGTGGTTCAGGCCCTGCACCAACTGGAAGACCGGGGCCTGGTTGAGGCCCGGCCGCAGTCTGGTTTCTTCGTCCGGCGGGTGGCGGCGACGCACGCCGAACCGCTGCTGCGCCCGACGCCGGAAGCGCCCATGCCGGTCGATATTTCCCAGCGCCTGGTCCGCGTGCTGCAGGCCGGGACCCGGCCCGGCGTCGCGCCGCTGGCGGCGGCCCTGCCGGCTCCCGAATTGCTGCCGCTGGCCGCCTTGCACCGCCTCTACGCCGGCGTCGCCCGGCGCCATCCGGCGCTGCTCGCCAGCGGTAGCCACGTCGATATCAACGAACCGGCGCTGGTCCGCCAGTTGGTCCGTCGTTCACTGGCCTGGGGCGGGCCGCTGGCGGCGGGAGAAATCGTCATCACCAATTCCTGCACCGAAGCGCTCGGGCTCTGCCTGCGTGCCGTCACAAAACCCGGCGACACCGTGGCGGTCGAATCGCCGGCTTATTACCTGATGCTGCAATTGCTCGAGACGCTGGGGCTGAAGGCGCTGGAAATCCCGACCGATCCGCGCACCGGGATGTCGGTCGAGGCGCTGGAACTGGCGACTCGCCAGGGCGGGATTGCCGCCTGCCTGCTTGTCTCGAACGGTAGCAACCCGCTCGGTTGCGTGATGCCCGACGAGAAAAAACGGCAGCTGGCCGCGTTGACCGCAGCACGCGGCGTGGCGGTGATCGAGGATGACATCTACGGCGACCTGCATCTCGGCGGCGACGAGCGCCCATGGCCGATCAAGGCCTTCGACCAGGCGGGCAACGTCATGCTTTGTGCATCGTTTTCCAAGAGCCTGTCGCCATCGCTGCGTATCGGCTTCGTCGCGGCTGGTCGCTTCCAGGCGGCGATTGCGTTGCAGAAAACAATCATCAGCGGCGGCACTAACCCGATCACCCAGCATGTGCTGGCCGAATATCTCGAATCCGGCGCCTACGAGCGTCACCTGCGTCACCTGCGCCGGGCCTACGAGCGGCAGGTCGAGGCGATGCGCCTGGCCGTCAGCCGCTATTTTCCGGCGGCCACCCGGATCGCCCAGCCGCGGGGCGGCTATGTGCTATGGGTCGAATTGCCGGAGGAGATCGATACCAGTCGTCTCTACGACCGGGCCATCGCCGAAAGCGTGGCTTATGTACCGGGCGAATTGTTTTCCCCGAGTGGCATGTACCGCAACTGTCTGCGCCTGAACTGCGGCAATCCGCACAGCCCGGAAATCGAGGATGCCGTGCGGCGCCTGGGTGCCCTTTTCGCCACTCCCTAAATCAAATTGGCAAGCATCAATCTACGGTATCATTGCCCCTTTTTGGCAAGCCGCCTTTGCCTTTTTGAACGCATTCAAGGATTTTTCTGCTCATGTTCGACGCAGTCCGCAACAACAAAAGAATCGTCCAGGTTTTTCTCGCGCTGATCACACTGCCGTTTGCCTTTTTCGGTGTCGATTCCTACATGCGCAATTCCGGAGCCGGCAATGATGTCGCCAAGATCGGCGACGTCAAGATTACCCAGCAACAATTCCAGCAGACCTTGCGCGAACAGCAGGACCGCCTGCGCGCCCAGCTGGGTGACAAGTTCGATCCCAAGATGCTGGACCAGCCGGAAGCCCGCAAGGCGATCCTTGACGACCTGATCAACCAGCGCCTGCTGCTGGTTGAAGCCGGCAAGAAGCGCATGTTCGCCAGCGACGAAGCGGTGCGCCAGATGATCGGCTCGATCGAAGCGTTCAAGGTGGATGGCAAATTTTCGGCCGAACGCTACGAAGCGGCCCTGCGTGCCCAGGGCATGTCGCCAGCCAGCTTCGAAGCCCAGCTGCGCCAGGATCTGACCCTGCAGCAACTGGCGGGTGCCGTCGGACAATCCGGTATCGTTGCCCGCGCGGTTAGCGACCGTCTGCTGGCGTTGCAGACCGAGAAGCGCGAGGTTGTCGAGTATCGCCTCAACCTCGACAATTATCTCGACAAGGTCAAGCTGGCCGATGGCGCTGCCAAGAAGTTCTACGATGAGAACGGCAAGCAGTTCGAAATGCCGGAGCAGGCCAAGGCCGAGTACGTGGTGCTGTCGATGGAAGCCATCGGCAGCCAGCTGGCGGTTACCGATGCCGAGGTCAAGGCCTGGTACGACGGCAACAAGGATCGTTTCCGCCAGGCCGAGGAGCGCCGGGCCAGCCATATCCTGGTCGCTTCCGAAAAGCTCGGCAAGGACAAGGCGAAAGCCAAGGCCGAGGAACTCCTCAAGGAAGTCCGGAAGAATCCGGCCGCCTTCGAGGATCTGGCCAAAAAGAATTCCGACGATCCGGGCTCGGCCTCCAAGGGCGGCGATCTCGGTTTCTTCGGTCGCGGCATGATGGTCAAGCCTTTCGAGGATACGGCCTTTGCCCTCAAGGAGGGCGAAATCTCCGGCGTCGTCGAGTCCGATTTCGGTTTCCACATCATCAAGCTGACCGCTATCCACGCTGCCAAGGAAAAGCCGCTGGCCGACGTCCGCGGTGAGATCGAGGCCGAACTCAAGAAGACCGGCGCTGCCCGCAAGTTTGCCGAAGCTGCCGAAACTTTCAGCAACACGGTTTATGAGCAGGCGGACAGTCTCAAGCCAGTGGCCGACAAGTTCAAGTTGACCGTCAAGCAGTCCGAGTGGCTCGGCCGTCAGGCTAACCCGGCCAACGGCCCGCTCGGCAACGAGAAGGTGCTGGCCGCGCTGTTCTCGGAAGATTCAGTCAAGAACCGGCGCAATACCGAGGCGGTTGAAATCGCCCCGAACACGCTGGTCGCGGCACGCATTACCGATTACAAGCCGGCGGCCCTGCAGCCCTTCGAGAGCGTCAAGGGGCCAATCGAGACCATGCTGAAGCGCAAGGAAGCACAGGCGCTGGCGGCCAAGGATGGCGAAGCCCACCTGGAAGCCCTGAAAAAGGGCGATGACAAGCTGACCTGGGGTGCCGCCAAAACCGTGTCGCGTCTTGATGCCAGCCAGTTGTCGCAGCCTGCCGCCCAGTCGGTTTTCCGGATCGATACGACCAAATTGCCCGCTTATGCCGGTATCGAACTGCCGGGAGCCGGTTATGCGCTGTTCAAGCTGACCAAGGTGACGGCCGGCGAGCAGTTGGATGCCGCCCGCAAGCAGGCGATGCTGCAGCAACTGGGCAATCTGGTTGCGCAAGAGGAAGTGCAGCTCTACCTGGCCGCCCTGCGTAGCCGCTACCAGGTGGACATCAATCAGGCGGCACTGGAAGCGAAGGACAAGTAAGCGCCGTTTGGCGTCGCGAAAAGCGGGCTGCGGCCCGCTTTTTTATGGCCGGCATTTTTTCATGGCGGGAGCAGTAGAGCGATAAAACGCTGGGCCAGCGGTGAGCAATCGAGCGGAGTGACCAGTGCGGCACGGGCGCTGGCATCGGCATCGGCCAGCGGCACGAAAACCACGGCCTTGCCCGCCAGGGGAATCATGCTTTCCGGAACCAGCGCGATGCCGAAATTGCTGGCGACCAGGGAAAGCATCGATGTCTTGCGGGAAATCACCGGGGCGAGGCGCGGCACAAAGCCGCGGGCGAGGCAGAGATCGGTGACCTGTCTGGCCAGTCCGCCGCGCTCGCGATGTACGGCCGAAACGAAAGGTTCATCGGCGAGTTCGGCGAGCAGCAGGGAATCCCTGGCGGCCAGATGGTGGCCAGTGGGCAATGCGGCCCACAGGCGCTCGGCCGGCAGTTCCTGGAGGCGGACCCCGGGGTCGCGGCGCAGCACGGGCAGACGAATGACCCCGAGATCGGCTTTGCCGGCAGCGATTTCCGTCATCTGCTGTTCCGACGACAGACGATCCAGATCGATCCGGGCATGCGGGGCGTGATCGACAAAGCGCCGGATGGCCGGCATCAAGCGATCGATCGGTAGCGAACTGGAATGCAGCAGACGCAAGACGCCGCCTTCTCCGCGATCGAGCTGCCGGCTTTCCTCGACGGCCGCGAGCAGCGATTTTTCGAGACCGGCTACCCGGTTCCGGAACTGCTCGCCGGCAGCCGTCAGGCGAACGCCGCGGGCTTCGCGCGTGAACAGGGCAAAGCCGATCTCCTCCTCCATCTGTGCGATCTGGCGGCTGAGGGCCGGCTGGGCAATGAACAGTTGGCGGGCCGCAGCAGTGAATCCGCCGAGCTCGGCAACGGTCAGGAAGTAACGGATCTGGCGCAGGCTTGGCATGCTTTTTTGGTATCTCAGCGGTAGATATTTGATATTCGTATTATAGGTTGGCCACCGACATACTCAGCGTATTGTTCAAGCGGAGAAATGTATGGGGATCGGGCTGCTCGATTTCAATTTGCCATCACTGCTGCTTCTGGCCGTTGCCACGCTGGTGCTGGCCTATCTGGTATTCAGCCTGGTCGGCTTCGGCTCGGGACTGCTGGCCAGTGCGCCGCTGGCCATGGTGATGCCGGTGGCGCAGGTCATTCCGCTGCTGGCGATGCTCGACTGTGTCGGCTCGGCGGCGCGTGGTTTTCGGGCGCGTCAGGCCGTTGACCGTAGCGAACTCTACCGCCTGTTGCCGAGCATGTTGCTCGGCCAGGTCGCCGGGGTGCTGGCGCTGGCCTGGCTGCCACTCCAGGTGATGGCTGCGTTGCTCGGCATTTTTGTGATGGCGCAGGGCTGCCGCGGCCTGCGCTCACAAGGTACCGGGCGGAAGGGAACACAACACCGGTCGTACACGGCTCTCGGCATCGGTTTGTTCGGTGGATTTCTGGGCGGCTTGTTCGGCAGCGGCGGTTTTGTCTATGCCAGCTATCTGGAGCGCCGGCTCGAGCGGGATGCCTTCCGGGCGACGCAGGCGGTGCTGATCGCGCTGTCGACGGCCTGGCGGGTGCTGCTGTGCAGCCTGGCCGGCCTGATCGATAGCGCCTTGCTGGGTACGGTGCTATTGCTCGCGCCGGCGGCTTATACGGGGATGTGGCTGGGCCGCCATCTGGATTTGCGGCTGTCGCGGGAGCAGCTGTTCGTCCTGCTCAACGGTTTGTTGGTCCTGAGCGGACTGGCCTTGATGCTGCGCTGCCTGGGCTAGTGCCGAATAGCGTGCAACGCTGCCCTGGGGGTCGGGCAATAAAAAACGACCCGCGGGCGGGTCGTTTTTCGGGCTTGGCGCGGGTCGACCGCAGCCCATGGCTCAGGCCGGCAGCGGGTCGGCGTTGCCGAGAGCGGTGGTGTTCATGCCGCCGTCGACATAGAGGATTTCGCCGGTGATGCCGCTGGCCAGGTCGGAGAGCATGAAGGCGGCGGCGTTGCCGACTTCTTCGATGGTCACGTTGCGGCGCAGCGGGGCATTGTGCGAGTTGTAGGCGAGCAGCTTGCCGAAATTGCCGATGCCGGAAGCGGCCAGAGTCTTGATCGGACCGGCCGAGATGGCGTTGGCGCGGATGCCTTCAGGGCCGAGGCAGAAAGCCAGGTAGCGGGTGGCCGCTTCGAGGCTGGCCTTGGCCAGGCCCATGGTGTTGTAGTTCGGCATGGTGCGCTCGGCGCCGAGATAGGAGAGGGCCAGTGCGGCGCTCTTGCGGCCCTGCATCATCGGCCGGGCGGCCTTGACCAGCGCCGGGTAGCTGTACGACGAGATCTCGTGGGCGATGCGGAAGGCCTCGCGCGAGATGCCGTTCAGGAAATCGCCTTCGATCGCTTCGGTCGGGGCGTAGGCAATGGAGTGCACCAGGCCGTCCAGGCCGTCCCAGCGCTTGGCGAGTTCGACGAACAGGTTGGTGATTTGTTCATCACTGGCAACGTCGACCGGAATGGTGATGTCGCTGCTAAATTCGGCAGCGAACTTCTTGATACGGTCTTCGAAGCGCTCGTTCTGGTAGGTGAAGGCGAGTTGCGCGCCTTCACGGTGGCAGGCCTTGGCGATGCCGTAGGCGATGGAGTGCTTGGACAGCAGACCGGTGATCAGAATTTTCTTGTCGGCGAGAAAGCCCATGTGTTGTTCTCCCTTTGGGGTTTAGCCAGCGGATTATAAACCGGGAAATCACGTTTCGCGGCATGCGAACGTGGTTTCGGCCGACATCCTACATATTCGGGTAGGTTGGCCCTTCGCCGCCCTGCGGCACGACCCAGTTGATGTTCTGCGTCGGGTCCTTGATATCGCAGGTCTTGCAGTGCACGCAGTTCTGCGCGTTGATCTGCAGGCGCGGGTTGCCGCCGTTGTCGTCGCGCAGGATCTCATAGACGCCGGCCGGACAGTAGCGTTGCTCAGGTGCGTCGTATTGCGCCAGATTGACGGAGACGGGGACCGTGGCATCCTTTAACTGCAGATGGCAGGGCTGATCTTCCTCGTGATTGGTGCTGGACAGAAAGACCGAGGACAGGCGATCGAAAGTGATCACGCCATCCGGTTTCGGGTAGGCGATCGGCGCGCATGCGGCGGCCGGCTTCAGCTTGGCGTGGTCGGGCGTGCGGTTGTGCAGGGTCCACGGCGCCTTGCCGCCGAAAATGATCTGGTCGATACCGAACATGATCGACCCGAGCTTCAGGCCCTTGTTCATCCATGGCTTGAAATTGCGTGCCTGGTGCAGTTCGTCGAACAGCCAGCTCTTTTTGAAGGCGGCCGGGTAGGTGCTCAATTCGTCGCGCTGGCGTTCTTCGGCCAAGGCATCGAAGCAGGCTTCGGCGGCCAGCATGCCGGACTTGATGGCGCAGTGCGAACCCTTGATGCGGGCGGCGTTGAGGAATCCTGCATCGTCGCCGACCAGCACGCCGCCGGGGAACACCAGCTTGGGCAGCGATTGCAGGCCACCGGCGGTCAGCGCCCGGGCGCCGTAGGCAATGCGCTTGCCGCCGGCGAGGAATTTGCGGATTTCCGGATGCGTCTTGTAACGCTGGAATTCCTCGTAGGGCGAGAGGTGCGGGTTGCTGTAGCCGAGGCCGACGACGAAACCGACGGCGACTTGGTTGTCCTCCAGGTGATAGAGGAAGCCACCGCCGTAGGTGGCGTTGTCCATCGGCCAGCCGCCGCTATGGACGACCAGACCGGGCTGATGATTTTCCGGCTGGATTTCCCACAGTTCCTTGAGACCGATGCCGTAGGTTTGCGGATCGACGTCGTCGCGCAGCTTGAAGTGCGCTTCGAGCTGCTTGCCGAGATGGCCGCGGCAGCCTTCGGCGAAAAAGGTATATTTGCCGTGCAGTTCCATGCCCGGCTGGAAGTTGGGGCCTTCGGAGCCGTCGCGGTGGCGGCCCATGTCGCCGGTGGCGACGCCCTTGACGGCGCCGTTCTCGTCGAACAGCACTTCGGCGCCGGCAAAGCCGGGGTAGATGTCGACGCCGAGCGCCTCGGCCTGTTCGCCCAGCCAGCGGCAGAGATTGCCCAGCGAGATGACGTAGTTGCCTTCGTTGTGGAAGCACTTGGGCAACAGGCTGTTCGGCACCCGGGTCGAAGCGTCTTCGCTGAGGATGAAGAAACGGTCCTCGGTCACCGGCGCATTGAGCGGGGCGCCGTCTTGCTGCCAGTTCGGCAGCAGTTCGGACAGGGCGCGCGGGTCCATGACGGCGCCGGAAAGGATATGGGCACCGATCTCGGCCCCTTTTTCGATCAGGCAGACCGAGAGCTCGCGGCCTTGCTCGGCGGCCCGCTGTTTCAGGCGGATCGCCGAGGCCAGCCCGGCCGGGCCGCCGCCGACGATGACGACGTCGAACTCCATGGATTCGCGTTGCATGCTGTTTCCTTGAATTATTGTGGGTCTGTTTTCAATACGGTACAGTATGGAAAAATATTCGGCAACCCCTGAAAGAATAGCCTTATGGAACATCGCAAGAAACTTATCCACGTCACGAAAATGCCCATCCGCTGGGGCGACATGGATGCCTACGGGCACGTCAATAACACCGTCTATTTCCGCTACATGGAGCAGGCGCGGGTCGAGTGGCTGGAGCAGATGGGCCTCCAGGTCCGGCCGGGTGGCGACGGGCCGGTGATCATCAACGCCAGCTGCACCTTCCTGGTGCCGATGACTTACCCGGGGCTGGTCGAGGTGCGCACCTTTGTCGGCACCATCGGCCGCTCCAGTTTCCAGACCTATGTTGAAATGCGCATCGAGGGCGACGAAAAGCTTTATGCCGAAGGCGCCGCCAAGGTGGTCTGGATGAATACGCTGACCGGGAAATCGGTGCCGGTGCCGGATCACGTGCGGAGAGCGCTGGAAGCAGGATAAACTCGCAGCCCATCGCATCGTCGAATCCAAAGAGCATGGGCCAACGAAAAATCTGGGAAAAACTGCTGTCGAGCGAACGCCTGGGCGCCGGCCGGGCGCCGGGAACGGCCGAACGCACGGCGTTCCAGCAGGACTACGACCGCATCGTCTTTACTTCCGCCTTCCGGCGCATGAAGGACAAGACGCAGGTATTCCCGCTTTCCAAGAGCGATTATGTCCGCACCCGCCTGACACATAGCCTGGAAGCCAGTTGCGTCGGCCGCTCGCTGGGCGCCGTGGTCGGCCGCGAGATCATCGCCCGGCACGGCCTGCAGCATGTCGAGTCGGGTGATTTTGGGGCGATCGTCGCTGCCGCCTGTCTGGCCCACGACATCGGCAACCCGCCCTTCGGCCATGCCGGCGAGGATGCCATCCGCGAGTGGTTCCGCAATTCCGGCCTGCTCGAGCGTCACGACTTCACGCCCGCCCAGAAGGCCGACTTCGAGCGCTACGAGGGCAACGCCCAGGGCTTTCGCATTGTCAGCCGGCTGCAGAGCCCGGCCAATCCGGGGGGGCTGCAATTGAGCAGCGCCGTGCTGGCGACCTTCACCAAGTATCCGCGGCCGTCGCATCTGGAGAACGAACTCGACGGCAAGAGCGGCAAGAAGTTCGGTTTCTTCCAGCAGGACATCGACAATTTCCGCCAAGTCGCACGGTCGACCGGCCTGGTCGAGCGAATTCCCGGCACTGCCTGGCGGCGCCATCCGTTGGCCTTCCTGGTCGAGGTGGCCGACGACACCTGCTACCTGATCGTCGATCTGGAAGACGCCGCCCGGCTCGGTTTCGTGCCCTACAAGGACGCCGAATGCCTGCTCGGCGACTTGGCCGGCAACACGGTCAGCGGCGGCCGGCTGGATCGCCTGCACGACCCGAAGGAGCGCCTCGAATACCTGCGTGCCAAGGCCATCGGCCGGTTGCTGGAAAGCGCCGCGGCGGTCTTCCTGGAAAACGAGAATGCCATCCTGAGCGGCGAGTTCGACGACGAACTGCTCGAAAATTCACCGATCGCCCACCCCCTGCAGGCGATTCTCAAGTTGGCCAAGGACACCATCTACACCGCCCGGCCGGCGCTGGAGATCGAAACCGCCGGCTTCGAGGTGCTCGGCGCCTTGCTGGGCTTGTTTACCAATGCGGTCGAGGCGAGGGCAGGGGTCGAGGGGGTCCGCTTCACGACCCGCGAACGCATGCTGCTCAAGCTCTTGCCCACCCAGTTTCTCGGCCATGGCGGCGAGCCGGATGCCGACCCCTACATCCGCCTGCTGCAGGTGGCCGATTTCGTTGCCGGCATGACCGACTCCTACGCAGTAGATATGTTCCGCAAGCTGAAGGGCTTCGATTTGCCTACCTGAGGCGAGATTCTTCCATCGTTTGCAGTAAGCCGTTTGAATTGCGAGAATGCCGTACAGTATAAAAACTATAACTTTCGGCAGGGGTGGACTGCTTTAAGCGGATAAACGGAGCAAGGGGACCATGTTTTTTTCAAACGGCAAGCAACTGGCGGCGTTGAGGCGGGATCTCGAGAAATCGCACGCCAGGGAAATGGCCCTCGAGGCCGAAATTCAGGCGCTACGGCGCGAGTTGAGCCGACAGCAGCATGCGGCGAGCCAGAAGGACGAGGAGTGCGATGCGCTGAAAGGCATCTTGCGCAATCTGGCTTCATTCAGCGAGACGCTGGGGGGGTCGCAGAGCAGCCTGGCGCAAATGGCGACCGTCCTCAAGGATGAACGGAACCAGGCCATCGCGGCGACCGAGGTTTCGATCGCCAGTGGCCAGACGATCACCGAGATCGCCAGCAATCTGCATCGCCTGGCTGAAGACTCGGCCGTGTCGGCCAAAGAGGTCGAAGGGTTGGCGCAGCAGGCCGGGGAAATCGGCAAGATCATCCAGTTGATCCACGAAATCGCCGACCAGACCAATCTGCTGGCGCTCAACGCGGCGATCGAGGCGGCCCGGGCCGGCGAGTCGGGGCGCGGCTTCGCCGTGGTGGCCGATGAGGTCAGGAAACTGGCCGAACGCACCTCGAAAGCGACGGCCGATATCGAAGGCCTGGTTTCAGGAATCACCCAGAACTCCTCGGCCGCCAAGGGCGCGATGGAAATCCTGTCGCGCACCGCCGACGATTTCAGCCAGCGCGGCAGCCGGGCAACGGCGGACATGCAGCAGTTGATGCAGCTTTCCCGGAAAATGGAAGAAGTGATTGCCAGCGGCGCCCTGAAGAGCTTCATCGAAGTCGCCAAGGTCGATCACCTGGTTTTCAAGTTCAGGGTTTACCTGGGCCTGTTCGGCTTGCTCGATCTCCAGAGCGATCAGGTCGCTTCACATACCGCCTGTCGGCTCGGCCAGTGGTATTACGAAGGCGAAGGACGGGAGTGTTTCAGCCGACTGGCCGGCTACCGCGAAATCGAGACACCACACAGCGAAGTGCACAAAATGGGTATCACCGCACTGGAGGCCCGGCAGAGGGGCGATGTCGATGCCATGTTGCGGCACCTCGAACTGATGGAGCGCGCGAGCGTCAGCGTCATCGAAAACCTGCAGCGTATGGCGGATAGCGCCACGGCAGATCCATCCCTGCTCTGCAAAACCTAGTTGGATAGCTGCCCGGTGATGTAGATGGCCTGATTTTCCGCTTGCCAAAAACGGATTACTGTACAAAAATACAGCTAATGGTTTTTAGCGGAGACCGGCCATGAAACTCACGCCCCGTCAGCAGGAAATTCTCGACTTCATCAAGAGCACGCTGGAAGTGCTCGGCGCGCCGCCGACACGCATGGAAATCTCCAGTGCCTTCGGCTTCGCTTCACCCAATGCTGCCGAAGATCACCTCAAGGCGCTGGCCAAGAAGGGCGCCATCGTCCTCGAACCCGGCTCGGCGCGCGGCATCCGGCTGGTCGAACAACTCGGCCTGCCGTTGATCGGCAGTGTTGCTGCCGGTTCGCCGATTCTCGCCGTCGAGAACGTGCAGGGCCGCTATGCGCTGGACGCCAGCCTGTTCTCGCCGAAAGCCGATTTCCTGCTCAAGGTGCGCGGCCTGTCGATGATCGATGCCGGGATCTTTGACGGCGACCTGCTCGCCGTGCATAAGACCACGCAGGTCCGCGACGGCCAGATCGTCGTCGCCCGCCTCGACGAGGAAGTCACCGTCAAGCGCCTGGAACGTAGCGGCGGCCAGATCCGGCTGATTGCCGAGAACCCCGATTTCGAGCCGATCATCGTCAATCCGGAAGAGGTCGAGTTCGCCATCGAAGGCGTCGCCGTCGGCCTGATTCGCGGAGCCGTTTCGAAGCTGTCATGACCGCCATGCCGTCGCCGCTCGCCCTGGCAGATGTGCTGGCCCGAGGCGATGTCTGGCGCGGCGACACGCTGGCCGCGTTGCCGGAAAGTGCCATCCCGAGCGGTTATGCCGAACTTGATGCCGAACTGCCGGGGGGAGGCTGGCCGCGCGGCAATCTGACCGAAATTCTCGTCGACCGTAGCGGTGTCGGCGAGATGAGCCTGCTGCTGCCGGCGCTGGCCCAACTATCGGCGGCTGGCGGTTGGCTGGCCCTGGTGGCGCCGCCTTGGCAACCGCATGCCCCGGCCTGGGCGGCGGCCGGATTGGCGCTGGAGCGGCTGCTCGTCGTCCGCGCCGGCCGGCAGGTCGCCTGGTGCGTCGAACAGTTGCTGGCTTGCGGCGGCTTTGCCGGTGTGCTGGCCTGGCCGGAGGCCGGTATCGATGCCCGGGCCTTGCGCCGGCTGCAGGTCGCCGCCGAGGGGCGGCCAGTTTTTGCCTGTTTGTGGCGGTCGACCGTAGCACTCCGGGTACCGTCGCCGGCGCCGCTGCGCGTTGCCCTGGCTGCCGGCGACAACGATTTGTCGGTACGCATCGTCAAACGGCGCGGCCGGCCCGTTTCCCGGCCGCTCGCCTTGTCCGTTCCTCGTCCCCTTGCCTTTGCCGGGAGAACTTCACGTGCTGTGGCTGGCCCTGCACTTTCCCTTGCTGCCGATCGAGGCCTTGCCGCTGCGCCAGCCGCCTAGCGCCGTCGTCGCTCGCGGCCGGGTGCTGGTCGCCGACGAGTCGGCGCTAGAGGCTGGGGTTGGTCCCGGGCAGAAATTGTCGACGGCACTGGGTTTGCAGCCGGGGCTGACCGTTTTCGAGCGCGATGCGGCGCGCGAATCGCAGGCGCTGGGCAGCCTGGCCTGCTGGGCCGGACGTTTCACGCCGACGATCAGTCTGCAGCCGCCGGCTACGCTGCTGCTTGAAATCGGCGGCTGCCTGCGCCTGTTCGGTGGAGCACAGGCGATCATCGCCGCGGTGTTGGCTGGTTGTGCCGAACAGTCCTACACGGCCCGCTGGGCCGCCGCGCCGACCCCGCTCGGAGCGTCCTGGCTGGCGCAGGCTGACCGTGGCATCAATGTCGACATGGCTGGCTTGCGGGCAGCGCTTGCCGACTTGCCTTGCTCCATCCCGGAGTGGCCGGCCGAAGTGGTGAACCGTCTGGAATCCTTCGGTTTGCGGCGTCTTGGCGATCTGTGCAAGATGCCTGGTGCCGGCTTGCGGCGGCGCATCGGCAATGGGCCGGTCGAGGATCTGTCGCGAGCCTGGGGCGAGCTGGCTGATCCGCAAAAGACTTTCGTTTTTCCCGAAAGCTTTGCCTTGGACATTGAGTTGCCGGCCCGCGTCGAGCATGCCGAGGCGCTGCTTTTCGCCGGTCAGCGACTGTTCGCGGCGCTGGCCGGCTGGCTGTATGGTCGGCAGTTGCTGGTGCGCCGCTGCACCCTGCAACTGACCCATGACGATGCTGCGCCGACGGCGCTGGCCCTGAATTTCGCTGAGCCGGCAGCCGACGAGGGGCGTTTTCTGCGCCTCTTGCGCGAGCATCTCGGCCGTCTGCAACTGCGGGCCCCGGTTGAAGCACTCTGCCTGCAGGCCGACGAACTGGTCGCTTCGCCCGGTGCCAGCGCCCATTTGTTCGCGCGGGCTGCCGCCGGCGAGGGGGTGCCGGCCTGCCTGGAGCGCCTGCGCGCCCGGTTGGGCGAGGGAATGGTTCAGGCGCTGGTCGAGGCTGCCGACCATCGACCGGAATGCGCCACGCGGCCGCGGGAAGCAGCTTCTGGTTTGGGCCGTTTTTCGCCGTCGACCGCTGGGCCAGCCGTTGATACCGTGAGCGTGGCGAAGCGATCTCGGAACGGACTCGGCGCAACGACGGCTTCCTCGCGGAATGCTTTCTCGCCGGCTGGAGCCATTGGCCGGTACCGTCCGCTATGGCTGCTGCCGGAGCCGCAGGCGTTGGCCGAACGGGCCGGCAGCCCGCAATGGCATGGCCCGCTCAAGCTGCTGTCGCGGGCCGAACGGCTGGAAAGCGGGTGGTGGGATGAAGGCGAAGACGGGGCGGCCGGTGACGTGCAGCGCGACTATTTCGTCGCCCGCAATCCGCAGGGGCAATGGGCCTGGGTTTTCAGAAACGCGGCAGGCTGGTTTCTGCACGGCCTGTTCGCCTGAGTTGGATGGCGTGATTGTGTATTGATGATCAAGGAGGTGGTTATGCGGAAAATCATTCTGGTGTTGCTGGGCTGGCTGGCGCTGTTGCCCATGCCGCCGGCACATGCCGAGGCTGGAGCCGTCGGTCTCGTGGTCCTGCACGGCAAATGGGATCGTCCCGGCGGATACATCGCTGATTTTTCCAGTGCCATGGAGAGAGCCGGGATCATGGTTCTCCGGCCGGAAATGCCATGGTCCGGCCGGCGTTCCTACGATGTCGGGGTGGTTGCCATGGAAAGCGAAATCGATGCGGCCGTCGAACAGTTACGCCATCAGGGCGCGCGGACGATCATCGTGGCCGGCCACAGCTTCGGGGCGGCCGGGGCGGTTCGCTACGCGACCAGGCACCCGGTGGACGGCGTCGTCGCGCTGGCCCCCGGGCATTACCCGGAAGGCAAATATTTTGCGGGTGTGACGGCCGATAGCCGCCACAAGGCGCAAGCCATGGTCGAGGCCGGCAAGCCGGACGAAACCGGCTGGTTCGACGATCCCAATTCGGGGGGGCGCCTCAAGCAGGTCAAGATGCGCGCCCAGGTTTATCTCGATTTTTTCAACCCGGACGGGCCGATGAATTTCGGCAACAATGCCGCTGCCATTCAGCCTGCTACCGCTGTGCTGTGGATCGTCGGGCAAGCCGAGGAAAATGCGCTAAAGGCCATGGCGGGGCGAGTATTCGAGCGCCTCCCCAAGGCGCTGGACAGCCAGCAACGCGAAGTTCCCGGCGGGCATCTGGAAACCCCGGGCAACAGTGCCGGCGTCGTCCTCGACTGGATCCGCGCCTTGCCGCCGAAGCCCTGAGCATTGGCCTCACATCGTGTCCCTGCCCGATTACGCTGAACTGCACTGCCTTTCCAATTTCACCTTCCTGCGCGGTGCCGCGCATCCGGAGGAACTGGTCGAGCGGGCTGTGGCACAGGGTTATTCGGCGCTGGCACTGACCGACGAATGCTCGCTGGCCGGGATCGTACGGGCGCACCAGGCCGCCAGGCAGGCGGAACTGAAACTGATCGTCGGCAGCGAAATGACCATCTCCGATGGCCTCAAGCTGGTTTTCCTGGCCAAGAACCGCGAGGGCTACGGCAACCTCTCGGCGCTGATCACGCTGGCCCGGCGGCGGGCGGAGAAGGGCGGCTATGCGCTGCAACGCCATGACCTGAATGCCGTATCGCCGAATGGTGCCGTTCCCGATTGCCTGGTGCTCTGGGTGCCTGCAGCCGACGTCTCGGTCGAGGACGGACGCTGGCTGGCCGAACGCTTTCCCGGCCGTTGCTGGATCGCGGTCGAGCTGCACGCCGGGCCGGATGACGCCGCCAAGCTGGCCGACCTGCAGGCCCTGGGCAAGGCTTGCGGCCTGCCGCTGGTGGCGGCCGGCGATGTCCATATGCACAGCAAGGCCCGCCGGCCAGTGCAGGACGTGCTGACCGCATTACGTCTGAAAATGACGGTTTTCGAGGCGGGTTATGCCCTGTTTCCCAATGCCGAACGGCATTTGCGGAGCCGCCTGCGCCTGTCACGCCTCTACCCGGCGGAACTGCTGGCCGCGACGCTGAAAGTCGCTGAACAGTGCGATTTCTCACTTGCCGAATTGCGTTATGAATACCCCGAAGAAATCGTCCCGCCCGGCCATACGCCGACTTCCTGGCTGCGCCATGAAACCGAGCGCGGCCTGCTGTGCCGCTATCCCTGCGGCATTCCGGACGAGATTCGGCCCCGTATCGAGCATGAGCTGGCGCTGATTGCCGAGCTGAAGTACGAAGCTTATTTCCTGACGGTCTACGACATTGTCTGCTTTGCCCGCAGTCAGAAAATTCTCTGCCAGGGGCGAGGTTCGGCAGCCAATTCGACCGTCTGTTTTGCGCTCGGCATTACCGAGGTCAACCCCGAGCGTTCGGGGATGCTGTTCGAGCGTTTCATCTCCCGGGAGCGTGGCGAGCCGCCGGATATCGACGTCGATTTCGAGCACGAACGCCGCTCCGAGGTCATCGCGTACATCTACGGTAAATACGGTCGCGAGCGAACGGCGCTGGCCGCGGCACTGATCACCTACCGGACCAAGGGCGCTTTGCGCGATGCCGGCCGTGCACTCGGTTTCGAAGCGGCGCGCATCGATGCCCTGACCGCTTCATTGGCTTGGTGGGACAAGCGCGAGCAATTGTCCGAGCGTTTTGCCGAGCAGGGGCTGGACCCGGCTTCGCCGCGTGTTGAAAAATGGCTGTGGATCGCCGGGCAACTGCACGGTTTTCCGCGTCACCTGACGCAGCATGTCGGCGGTTTCGTCATGTCGCGTGGACCGCTCGCCCGGCTGGTTCCGGTCGAGAACAGCGCGATGCCGGAGCGCACGGTCATCCAGTGGGACAAGGATGATCTCGATGCGGTGGGCCTGATGAAGGTCGACGTGCTGGCGCTCGGCATGCTGTCGGCCCTGCGCCGCATGTTGGCCATCGTTGGCGAATCCAGCGGTCGACCGCTGGAACTGCACCAAATTCCGGAAAACGATGCGGCCACCTACGAAATGCTCTGCCGGGCCGACAGCATGGGCGTTTTTCAGGTCGAATCGCGCGCCCAGATGGCCATGCTGCCGCGTCTGCAACCAAGAAATTACTACGACCTGGTGGTCGAGGTGGCGCTGGTCCGGCCCGGCCCGATTCAAGGCGACATGGTGCATCCCTACCTGAAGCGGCGGCAGGGCAGGGAGCCGATCGAGAAAGTTTCGCCGGCCGTCGATGCCGTGTTGGCGCGCACCTGTGGTGTGCCGATCTTCCAAGAACAGGTCATGCAGTTGGCCGTTGTCGCCGCCAATTTCACGCCCGGTGAGGCCGACCAGTTGCGCCGTTCGATGGCGGCGTGGAAACGCAAGGGCGGGCTGGAGCACTTCGAACACAAGCTGCTCACCGGCATGGCCGCCAATGGCCTGCCGGAAAGCTTCGCCCGGCGGGTCTTTGCGCAGATTCAGGGCTTCGGCGAATACGGCTTTCCCGAGTCGCACGCTGCCAGCTTCGCGCTGCTCGTCTACGCTTCGGCATGGCTCAAGCATCACCACCCGGCAGCCTTTCTGTGCGGGCTGCTCAACAGTCAGCCGATGGGTTTTTATGCCCCATCCATGCTGATTCAAGATGCCCGGCGTCATGGTGTCGTTGTCTTGCCGCCTGACGTTAGTGCCAGCGATTTCGATAGCGTGGTGACTGGCGAGATGCAGGTGCGTCTCGGTTTGCGAGAGATCAAAGGGTTTTCAAGGGCGGCGGCCGAACGAATTGGTGCTTGCCGATCCGAGAGAGTTTTTCGGGATGTGGCTGACCTGGCAGCGCGTGCCGCCTTGGTGCCTCGGGATCTCGATCTTCTTGCGGCGGCCGATGCCTTGCAGTCACTGGCCGGAAACCGGCGACAGGCTGCCTGGCTGGGAGCGGTGGCGGTTGGGCAAGGCGATCTTTTCGATGGCTTGGCACCCGTCGACTCATTGAGCGATCTTCCGGCGCTGACACTGGCCGAAAATCTGATTGCTGATTACCAGCAACTGGGCCATAGCCTGCGCCCGCACCCTGTGTTGCTGCTGCGCCCGCATCTGAATGAACGTCGCTTCGTCAGCGCCGTGGATCTGAAACATGCCGAGGACAGGGCGGTCATTCGGGCGGCAGGCATCGTGGTTGGCCGCCAGCGTCCAGGAACAGCCGCTGGGGTTGTGTTCGTCACCCTGGAGGATGAGACCGGGTGGTCGAATGTGCTGGTCCATCCATGGCTGGTTGAGAAGCAGCGCCAGGAACTGCTTGGAGCCAAATTCCTTGGTGTCTATGGACAGTTACAAAGGAGTGGTGAAGTTGTCCATCTCGTGGCCAAGCGTTTGGTAGATCTGTCAGCCTGGCTGGGGCGTTTGGAGACAAGTAGCAGGGATTTTCACTGATCCCCTGCAGATACAAGGTTGGCGATGTACCCAAAGCATGAAGCCCATGCGCTTTGGGCATGGGCTTCGCAAATTCTGGAGCAAGGCACTTACGACCTCACTATCCGGCTATACGCCGTTTGGGTGCTACTCAGCCTTCTTGAGACACTGCGGCGGACTATCAACCATAGAACCTCCAGTCATCTAAAAAACCACCGTTCCAATCAATCGCGCAACTCACTGGAACTCGATTTCAGAATACTCCATTGAGGCGGAAAGTCCAGCTCCATTTGAGATGGTTTTGCAGACTCCGGATGATCCTCGATGAAGCATTCCGAGCGGCAACATTCTGATACAAATCGTTGCAATGCTTATGAAATATGGATGCCTTTTGAGGAGGAAGATGACCCTTCGATTAATTCGGAAACTACCTACGAAATATCCGGTTCCAACCTTGGAGCAACTTAAGTAATATTGCTCACGCAACTACCACACGGGAGATTTGGCCGAATGAAAGTGAAGTCTTCAATCGAACGCGGTGCAGAGTATCTCTGCACCAAACTAGGTGATGTAGTAACCGCCATTGAGCAAGTGGCCGTGGTCAAAGGTGCGGCCATGTGGGAAGTGGAACGAAAGATAGGCGCAGGTATTAGAAAGCGACTGATTGTTTCGGAGCGCTCCCTGATCCCGCCGCAGCTATCTGGAACAGGTAGCCTGGCCTAGAGCCAGAAATTGCCCGCGGAATGACAGAAGGCCAGCATGATTGCTGGCCTTCTTGCTTTGGGGCACATTGCACTAGATGCGATGGAGAAGTTCTCGGGGGTGTCGATGCCGTCGTTCAAGTTTTGAGCCTGAAGCCAAAGACTGATTAGAATGGTTTGACCGACACTGGATTTCTGACATCTGCCGTATCTTCACCTGATCGAATACCATGACCAATGACCCCACAATTGACGTCAACGAACTTCGAATTGGTCTGTATGTGTATCTGGATCTCAGGTGGTTCAGTCATCCATTTGCCCTCAGCCATTTCAAGATCAAGTCTGAGGAGCAGATCAAAACGATCCGGGGGCTTGGGCTCAAGCGCGTGCGCTATAGCCTCGACCTGAGCGACCGGGACGTGCTCGGAGGCGACAGTAGTCCGGCGGCCACTCCCGATCAGCCTGCAGCGGATGATGTCAGCCCCTTTATTTCCAGGGCGTTGGCCGCCAAGAAAGAGATGATCGAGCGCATCCGCAAACAGCGGGAAGCGGCCGCTCGCATCGAAAATGCCTTCATTGTCACTGCCAGCACGATTCGCGAAATTGAAAAGAACATTCTGGCAAAGCCGGAAGAGACCGTTCGTTCGGCACAGTTGTTGATTTCTCAAATTTCCGAGTCCATCCTGACCGCCCCCGAACTGGCGATTCACGTCATGGGCGACATGGCCGGGGGCGAAGAGCTCTATTTTCACTCGCTCAACGTCACCATGCTGTCGCTGATGCTTGCCAAGGATCTGGGGGTGCCGCAAGAGGCCATCTCTGCGCTGGGGATGGGGGCGCTCTTTCACGATATCGGACGCTCGGAAATTCCCAGCAGAATCCTTCTGAAAACCGAGCCGCTGACCCCGGCCGAGCAGCATCTTTACGAACAGCACTGCGACTATGGCGTGAGCCTCGGCAAGCGCTTGAACTTCTCCCCCGCGGTGCTCTCGGTCATTCAGCAGCATCATGAGATGTTCGATGGTTCAGGCTACCCGCAACACCTCAAGGAAGAAGGCATTGGCATACTGGCGCGGATTGTCGGTCTGGCAAATTACTATGACAAGTTGTGCAACCCGGTCAACATTGCACAGGCCTTGATTCCCCATGAAGCCTTGTCGCTGATGTTTGCCAAGTTGCGCGGCAAGTTCGATCCACGGCTCTTGCAGTTGCTGATTCGCCGGCTTGGCGTCTATCCGCCGGGTACGGTCGTACAGTTGTCGAGCGGGGCAATGGCGATGGTCGCGACTGTGAATACCAGCCAGCCGATGAAGCCGATCCTCATTGTTTATGACGAATCCGTCCCCCGGGATGAAGCCATCCTGATCGACCTGTCGCTGGACACGGATCTGAATATTGCCAAGGCGATCAAACCAGCGCTGGTTCCCCGACATATTTACAACTACCTGAGTCCGCGGAAACGGGTCAGTTACTATTTCGATCCCAACCATGGGCAAGAGGGCGGCAAAAAATGATCTCCCTTGAGCAAAAAATGCTCGACCGCAGCTCGAACATGCTGCTGCTCGTCGATTCCGAAGGTTTGCAGATCACCCGGGCCAATCATCTGGCAGCGCAACTTCTGGGCTATGCCATGCCAGAGTTGCTGAAACTCCGGATTATCGATATTGAAAGCTCGCTGCAGGATGTCTTTTATTGGGAAGAGGTTGCGGGGGGCGTATTCAATGAAATCGAATGGCAGGAGGGGCTTTACCGGTGCCTTGATGGCTCGCTGATTGAGGTTTCGAAATCGATATCGCTGGTTGAGCATGAACAAAGGATTTATCTGCTGGTTCAGGCTCGGGATATTCGCCAGGAACGCAAGGTCGAGGAGCAGCTGGAGCAAACGCTGTCCCGTTTGCGGGCGACCCTCGAAGCGACGGGTAACGGGATCCTGGCGATCGACTGGCATGGAAAGATCGTCAGCATGAACCGGATGTTTTCGGCCATGTGGCGGATTCCGGATGATCTGCTCGAGCAGCACAAGGATGACGAAATAATTAATCATGTGGCCGCTCTGGTAGAGGAGCGGGCCGCATGCCACGAAAGACTTTCCGTAATTGTGGACAATGCGGAAAGCGAAGAGCACTTCAACCTTTCCGATGGTCGGGTATTCGAATGCAAGTCCCGCCCCCAGTACCTCGGCGAGCACATTGTGGGCCGCGTCTTTAGTTTTGCCGACATTACCCGCCGGGTCGAAGCAGAGGACGCCCTGCGCGAGTCACGGGATGAACTTGAGCGACGTGTCGAGCAGAGAACCGTGGAGTTGCAGTCCGCCTACGAGAAATTGCAGGCGGAGCGGCAGCAGCAGGCGGAACTTATCGCCAAGCTGGCGGAGGCCCAGAGCCAGCTGATTCAGTCAGAAAAAATGGCTTCCATCGGCCAACTGGCGGCCGGGGTGGCGCACGAGATCAACAATCCTGTCGGTTTTGTGAAATCGAACCTGGGAACGCTGCACCGCTACATGGCGGATATCGGACGGGTCTTGAAGGCCTACGCCGAAATCGAAGATGAACTCGGTGCAACATCGCAGGCCAACATCGCCAAGCTCAAGAAGGAAATTGAACTCGACTACCTGCAGGAGGATCTGGAGGTGCTCCTGGCTGAAACCAATGATGGCGTCCAGCGGGTTCAGGACATCGTCCGTGATCTGAAAAATTTCTCGCACGTCAGCAGTACGGAAACGGTCTTGGCCAATCTGGAAAGCGGTATCGACAGTACGCTCAACGTGGTCTGGAACGAACTCAAGTACAAGGCAAAGGTCGCCAAGGAATATTCGGGCATACCGGAAATCCGGTGTGCGCCATCACAACTCAACCAGGTCTTCATGAACCTTCTGGTCAATGCCTCCCAGGCGATCGAAGAGCGGGGCCAAATCACGATTCGGACGGGAAGTACCGAGGCCGAAGTCTGGGTGGAAATCGAAGATACCGGTCGCGGCATTTCTCCGCAGAACATGAGCCGAATCTTCGAACCATTTTTTACGACGAAACCGGTAGGCAAGGGGACCGGTTTAGGACTCTCCCTTTCTTATGGCATCGTCAAAAAGCATCATGGCCGCATTGAAGTGGCCAGCGAACTGGGCAAGGGAACGCGATTCACGGTGATTTTGCCGCGCCATGTTGGAAACTCGCTGCCGGATACGCCCGCCGGCGATCAGTGACTGCGAGTGGCCGGTAATTTTTTCGAAGTGGAGTCGATCGTTACGGTCGACCGCAAAAAAGCCATTTTTGAACGTCGCCGAAACCCGGCATTTTAAGGGGGTGATCGTGGTTGATCCTCTGCTGGCGCGGCTGGCCGAAATATCGCGCCGGGATTTTCATTGAATCTTCGGTGCAAATAGCTGACAAATTCAGTCGAGTATTTTAAAATTCCCCCAATTTAAGCAGGGAGATCAGGCTTCATGTTCGGGCATCTGCGTGAGGATATCCGTGCGGTTTTTGACCGCGATCCGGCGGCTCGCTCGTTCTGGGAGGTGCTCACCTGTTATCCGGGCATCCACGCCCTGATCATGCATCGCCTGGCGCACTGGCTGTGGGGCCATCGCCTGCGCTGGCTGGCACGCTTCACGGCACATATTTCACGTTTTTTCACCGGTATCGAGATCCATCCCGGCGCTACCATCGGTCGCCGCTTTTTCATCGACCACGGCATGGGGGTTGTAATCGGCGAGACGGCGGTGATCGGCAACGACGTTACGCTCTACCATGGCGTCACGCTCGGCGGCACCTCGTGGAACAAGGGGCGGCGCCATCCGACCCTGGAAAACGGCGTCGTCATCGGTGCTGGGGCCAAGGTACTCGGCCCGATCGTGATCAGCGCCGGCGCCAAGGTCGGCTCCAATGCCGTCGTCACCAAGCCGGTCCCGGCCGGGGCGACCGCCGTCGGCAATCCGGTGCGCATCATCGACAATACCGAGCAGAGTCGCCAGCGCCAGCAGCAGGCCGAGAAACTCGGCTTCTCCGCCTATGCCGTGGCCCGGGATCAGGATGACCCGTTGGCCAAGGCCATTCACGCGCTGCTCGATCACGCCGCCGAGACCGACCGCCGTCTGGCATCGCTGGTCAAGGAACTCGACGCCCAGGGCGTCAAATGCGACCAGGAGGTCGACCAGGCCGATTCCTTCGATCCGAAATACCTGAGCAAAATAGTTGACTAATTTTCTCGGGTTTGGATATAGTTGACCGCGATACTAGGTTATTAGGAGTTCGGAATGCGTTTGACGACCAAGGGGCGTTTTGCCGTGACCGCCATGATGGATCTCGCCCTGCGCGGCGAAGAGGGGCCTGTGGCACTGGCCAGCATCAGTGAGCGGCAGAAGATTTCGCTGTCTTACCTGGAACAACTATTCGGCAAGCTGCGTCGCCACAAGCTGGTGGACAGCGTGCGCGGTCCCGGTGGCGGCTATTGCATCGCCCGGCCGCTCGAGCTGGTGGCGGTCGCCGATATCATCCGCGCCGTTGACGAGCAGCTTGACGCCACCCAGTGTGGCGGCCGCGAGAACTGCCACGACGAGCACCGCTGCATGACGCACGACCTGTGGGCGACGCTGAATACCAAGATGTTCGATTACCTCGCTTCGGTAACGCTGGCCGAGTTGGTCATGCGCGAAAAGCAGAAGCGCGGGCTTGGCGCGATCATTCTCGAGGACCAGCGCCGCCTTGGGCCGCAGCCGCGTGGCCGCGCCGGTCGTGACAAGGCGCAGGCTGTTATCTGAGCGACATCATGTTTCGCCCTGCCTATCTCGACCATAACGCCACAACGCCGCTGGATCCCGCGGTGCTGGCAGCGATGTTGCCCTGGCTGGAAAGCCAGTACGGCAATGCGTCGAGTCGTCATGAATACGGCCGTCGGGCGCGCCAGGCCATCGACGAAGCGCGGCAGCAGGTTGCCGCGGCGGTCAATGCGCATCCGACCGAGGTGGTATTCACCAGCGGCGGCAGCGAAAGCAACAACCTTTTCCTGAAGGGGGCTGCGGCCAGCCTCAAGCCGGGCCTGCTCGCCGTCAGTGCCATCGAACACCCCTGCATTCTCAAGCCGGCGGCTCAGTTGGCCAGGCAGGGCTGGCAGGTCAGGAGTCTTGCGGTCGACACTGCGGGAAGGGTCAAAACCGATGACTACGCTGAGGCTATGCAGGCCAGGCCGGCGCTGGTCTCGGTGATGCTTGCCAACAACGAAACCGGCGTCCTCCAGGATATTCCGGCGCTGGCCAATGGCGCCCGGGGGACTGGCGGCTGGTTCCATACCGATGCTGTGCAGGCGCTGGGCAAGCTGGAAATCGATTTTCGTGCCCTCAATGCCGCCGGCGTCCATGCCATGACCCTGTCGGCGCACAAGGCCAATGGCCCCAAGGGGTCGGCCGCGCTGGTTCTCGACAAGCGCGTCGAATTGCAGCCGCTGATTGCCGGTGGTGGACACGAGCGCGGCCTGCGCTCCGGTACCGAAAATGTGCCGGCGATCGTCGGATTTGGTATTGCAGCGGAACTTGCGGCGCGCCGCGTTGCCGAAGTGTCGGCTCGCTTGCGGGCCATGCAGGCGAAGCTGGAAACCGGGCTGGCTGTCTTGGGAGCTCGGATATTTGCAACGGATGCAACGCGTTTGCCGAATACCAGCTATTTCGCTTTTTCCGATATCGATGGCGAAACACTGGTTGGCAAGCTGGACCGCGAAGGTTTTGCCGTGGCTAGCGGGGCGGCGTGTTCGAGCGCCAATCCGGAGCCGTCGCATGTCCTGCGCGCCATGGGCGTGGCGCCCGAAATCGCCCGCGGAGCAGTACGTGTCAGCCTTGGTGAGGCCAACACCGAGGCGGAAATTGAACAATTCATCAACGCCTTGCAGGCTACAGTCGGACGCCTGCAGGGACTGACAGCGATGGCTGTCTGAACAACCCGACTTAGCGAGAATGACGATGAAACTCCCGATCTACCTGGATTACTCGGCAACCACCCCGGTCGACCCGCGCGTTGTGGACAAGATGGTTCCCTACCTGTATGAGCACTTCGGCAATCCGGCGTCGCGCTCGCACAGTTTCGGCTGGGTGGCCGACACGGCCGTCGAAGAAGCGCGTGAGCAGGTGGCTGCACTGGTCAAGGCCGACCCCAAGGAAATCGTCTGGACCTCCGGTGCCACCGAATCCAACAACCTCGCCATCAAGGGGGCCGCCAATTTCTACGCCGGCACCAAGGGCAAGCACATCATCACGGTCAAGACCGAGCACAAGGCCGTGCTCGACACCGTGCGCGAAATGGAGCGTCAGGGTTTCGAGGCGACTTATCTCGATGTCAAGGAAGATGGTCTGCTCGACCTGAACGCCTTCAAGGCGGCCATTCGCCCCGATACCGCACTGGTCTCGGTGATGTACGTCAATAACGAAGTCGGCGTGATCCAGCCGATCGCCGAGATCGGCGAAATTTGCCGCGAGAAGGGCATCATCTTCCACGTCGATGCTGCCCAGGCGACCGGCAAGGTGGATATCGACCTGAGCCAGCTCAAGGTCGACCTGATGAGTTTCTCGGCCCACAAGACCTATGGCCCGAAGGGCATCGGTGCGCTGTACGTGCGCCGCAAGCCGCGTATCCGCCTGGAAGCGCAGATGCATGGTGGCGGTCACGAGCGTGGCTTCCGTTCCGGTACCCTGGCCACGCATCAGATCGTCGGCATGGGCGAAGCCTTCCGCCTGGCCCGGGAAGAAATGGTCGAAGAGAACAAGCGTATCGGCGTGCTGCGCGACAAGCTGCTGAAAGGCCTGCAGGATATCGAGGCGACCTACGTCAACGGTGATCTGACGCAACGCGTGGCGCACAATCTCAATATCAGCTTTGCCTATGTCGAGGGCGAATCGATGATCATGGCGATCAAGGATTTGGCGGTCTCTTCCGGTTCGGCCTGTACCTCGGCCAGCCTGGAGCCTTCCTACGTGCTGCGCGCCCTGGGGCGCAATGACGAATTGGCTCACAGTTCCATTCGTTTCAGCATCGGTCGGTTTACGACGGAAGAAGAAATTGACTATGCAATCAAGTTGCTGCATCAAAAAGTTGGCAAACTACGCGAGCTTTCCCCGTTGTGGGAAATGTATAAGGATGGCATCGACCTCAGCACCGTCCAGTGGGCTGCCCACTAATAAGAACCGCCAAAAGAACCCCTCGAATTAATGGAGAATTAACATGAGCTACAGCGTAAAAGTCATTGATCACTATGAGAATCCGCGCAACGTCGGTTCCTTCAGCAAGGAAGATGACGGGGTCGGTACCGGCATGGTCGGCGCACCGGCCTGCGGCGACGTCATGAAGTTGCAGATCAAGGTCAACAAGTCCGGCGTCATCGAGGATGCCAAGTTCAAGACCTATGGTTGCGGTTCGGCGATCGCTTCGTCGTCATTGGTCACCGAATGGGTCAAGGGCAAGACTGTTGACCAGGCCTTGTCGATCAAAAATACTGAAATCGCCGAAGAACTGGCCCTGCCGCCGGTTAAAATCCACTGTTCGATCCTGGCCGAGGATGCCATCAAGGCAGCCGTGGCGGATTACAAGAAAAAGCACGGAGAATAAGCATGGGCGTCACCTTGAGCGACAAGGCGGCAAAACACGTCGCCAACTTCCTGACCAAGCGGGGCAAGGGCATTGGCCTGCGCCTCGGCGTACGGACCAGCGGCTGTTCAGGCATGGCCTACAAGCTGGAGTTTGTTGATGAGGTGAATCCCGACGATATGGTCTTCGAAGAAAAGGGCGTCAAGATCATTATTGACGCCAAGAGCATGCCTTATCTCGAGGGGATGGAACTTGATTTCGCTCGCGAAGGCCTGAACGAGGGCTTCAAGTTCAATAATCCGAACGTCAAGGATCAGTGCGGCTGCGGCGAATCTTTCAACGTCTGATGGATTTCAAAGCCGATCACTTTGTGCTGTTCGGGATCAAGCCGGTTTTTCGGCTTGATCTGTCCGATCTCGATTCCCGCTATCGCGACATCCAGGCCCAGGTGCATCCGGATCGCTTCGCCCATGCCGGAGAGGCGGAACGTCGCCTGTCAATGCAGTGGGCAACTCACGCCAACGAAGCCTATCAGACGCTGAAGAAACCGCTGGATCGAGCCAAATACCTGCTGCATCTGGCCGGGCACGATATCCAGGCGGAAAGCAACACCGCAATGCCGGCCGATTTCCTGATGGAACAGATGGAATGGCGGGAAGCGGTGATGGATGCGCGCAATGGTGGCGACCATCATGAACTCGAACACCTGCACAACCGATTGCGCGGCGACATCAAAGAGCGTTACGAAGAACTCGGGCGCTTGCTGGATGATGCCGGTGACCATGCAGTGGCGACCGATCGGGTGCGCCGGCTGATGTTTCTGGAAAAACTCCTGTACGAAATCGACGACGCGCTGGCGTCGCTGGAAGACTAAAAATGGCTTTGTTTCAAATCGCCGAACCGGGCGAATCGGCGGCACCGCACGAGCATAAGCTCGCTATCGGCATCGACCTCGGCACCACCAATTCTCTGGTCGCTACCGTGCGCAGCGGCATCGCCGTCTGTCTGAACGATGACCAGGGCCGGCCGTTGCTGCCTTCAGTCGTCCGCTACCATGCCGACGGCACCACCGAGGTCGGCTACGACGCGCAGAAAAACCAGGCGGTCGACCCGAAAAACACCATTGTTTCCGTCAAGCGTTTCATGGGACGGGGCACCAAGGACATCGCCCACATCGAGTCCATGCCTTACGATTTCGTCGAGTCGCCGGGCATGGTCAGGCTGAAGACCCACGCCGGCATCAAAAGCCCGGTCGAGACCTCGGCGGAAATCCTCAAGACCCTGAAGACCCGTGCCGAAGCAGGGCTGGGGGGCGAACTGGTGGGGGCCGTGATCACCGTGCCGGCCTATTTCGACGATGCCCAGCGCCAGGCGACCAAGGATGCTGCACGTCTGGCCGGTCTCAACGTCTTGCGCCTGCTCAACGAACCGACGGCGGCCGCCATCGCCTACGGCCTGGATAACGGTGCCGAGGGTGTATACGCCGTCTATGACCTCGGCGGCGGCACTTTCGATATTTCCATTCTCAAGCTGACCAAGGGCGTTTTCGAGGTCATGTCGACGGGCGGCGATTCGGCGCTCGGTGGTGACGACTTCGATCATCGCATCTACTGCTGGGTCATCGAGCAGGCCAAGTTGCAACTGCTCTCGCCGGAGGATGCGCGTCGCCTGATGATGCGCTGCCGCGAGGCCAAGGAGTTCCTGACCAACAATCCGGAAGCCCCGATCTCACTGACTCTTTCCTCCGGCGAGAATGTCGACGTCAAGCTCGATGTCGCCACCTTTGCCAGTATCACCCAGACGCTGATTTCGAAGACCCTGCAGCCGGTCAAGAAAGCGCTGCGCGATGCCGGCCTGCGTGCCGAGGACGTCAAGGGCGTCGTCATGGTCGGCGGCGCGACGCGCATGCCGCAAGTGCAGAAGGCAGTCGGTGATTTCTTCCGCCAGGAGCCGCTGACCAATCTCGATCCGGACAAGGTCGTTGCTCTCGGCGCCGCCACCCAGGCCAATCTGCTGGCCGGCAACAAGACCGGCCGTGACGACTGGCTGCTGCTCGATGTCATTCCGCTCTCGCTCGGCCTGGAAACCATGGGCGGTCTGACCGAGAAGGTCATTCCGCGCAATTCGACCATCCCGACCGCCCGCGCCCAGGAATTCACCACCTTCAAGGACGGTCAGACGGCGATGGCCATCCACGTCGTGCAGGGCGAGCGCGAAATGATCGCCGACTGCCGTTCGCTGGCCCGCTTCGAACTGCGCGGCATACCGCCGATGGTGGCTGGGGCGGCACGCATCCGTGTCACCTTCCAGGTCGATGCCGACGGCCTGCTGTCGGTCTCTGCCCGCGAACAGACGACCGGCGTCGAATCGAGCATCACCGTCAAGCCGTCCTACGGCCTGTCCGACGATGAAATCGCCGGCATGCTCAAGGATTCGATGGAACACGCCAAGGACGATGCCATGGCCCGGGCGCTGAAGGAAGCGCAGGTCGAGGCACAGCGCATGATCGAGGCAACCGAGGCGGCGCTGGCCGAAGATCCGCATCTGCTCAACGAAGCGGAGACCGCCAAGATTCGCGCCACCATCGCCAAGCTGGCTGAAACCATGGCCGGTGACAACCGCCGCCTGATCAACATCGCGATGGACGACCTCGGTTTCGAGACGCAGGCCTTCGCCCATCGCCGCATGGACCAGAGCATCAAGAAAGTGCTGTCCGGCCGCAAGGTCGACGAGATCAAGGTTGGAGAAGAGGGAGAAAAGGCATGACCCAACTCATCGTTTTGCCGCACGTCGAATTGTGCCCGGACGGGGCGGTGATCGAGGCCGAAGAAGGCAAGTCGATCTGCGAGAACCTGCTGGCCAACGAGATCGAACTTGACCACGCCTGCGAGATGTCCTGTGCGTGCACGACCTGTCACGTCATCGTGCGCGAGGGGTTCAATTCGCTGGAGCCGGCCGAGGATACCGAGGAAGACTTGCTGGACAAGGCCTGGGGTCTGGAACCTAATTCCCGTCTCGGTTGTCAGGCAATCGTACGGTCGACGCCGCTGACGGTCGAAATTCCGAAATACAGCATCAACATGGCGAAGGAGGGCCACCGCAAATGAAATGGACCGACATCAACGACATCGCCATCGAGCTGAGCGATGCCCATCCAGACAAGGATCCGCTGAAGATCAATTTCGTTGATCTGCGCGACTGGGTCATGGCCTTGCCCGATTTCAACGACGACCCCCAGCACTGTGGCGAAAAGATCCTCGAAGCCATCCAGCAGGCCTGGATCGACGAGGTCGCCTGAGTCGTCATGAAAAGCCGTGACCTGCCGGGGCGTGGCAGTCAGCTCAATGTCTTGGGCGGACCGTTGCTGACCTGCAGCGATGAGCCCGTCACTGGGTTTTTCCGCGATGGCTGCTGCAACACTTCGGAAGACGATTTCGGCAGCCACACCGTTTGCGTCGTGCTGACGGAAGAATTTCTTGCTTATTCCAAGGCCGTCGGCAACGACCTGTCGACGCCGCGCCCGGAATTCGATTTTCCCGGCCTCAAGGCCGGCCAGCGCTGGTGCCTGTGCGCCGCCCGCTGGAGCGAGGCTTGGCGGGCTGGCAAAGCGCCTCTGGTTTGCCTGAATTCAACCAACCAGGCCGCGCTGGAAATCGTGCCGCTCGATCTGCTCAAGCAGCACGCGGTCGACCTGCACTGAATGTCGCGTTCCATCCCGGCAACTCCGTCAAACATCACCTGCGACAACTGCTCGGCCTGCTGCTGCCAGCTGGAAGTGATGCTGATGGCAGGCGACGACGTTCCGCGCCGCTTTTCCACCCAGGACGACTGGGGCGGCTGGGTCATGAAGCGGCTCGACGACGGCTGGTGTGCGGCGCTCGATCGCGACACCATGCGCTGTACGATCTACGAGCACCGGCCGGACAACTGCCGCGTGTTCGAAATGGGCGACAGCGACTGCCAGCGCGAACGCGAGTTGTTTTACGCACCCATCTGATACCAACAAGCTTTCATGCCTGGAAAACAAGCCAATAATCCGTTGCACGGCCTGACGCTGGAAACCATCCTCAACCGGCTGGTCGATCATTACGGCTGGGCCGAACTGGGGCAGATCATCGAGATCCGCTGCTTCAACCTCGACCCGAGCATCGCCTCCAGCCTCAAGTTCCTGCGCCGCACGCCCTGGGCGCGAGAAAAAGTCGAGGCGCTCTACATGTCCACCGAATTCGACACGCCATGACCTACGAAGAACACCTCGACGAAGTAACCACGCTGATTACCGAAAAATGGGATGTGGCCGATCAGACCGCGATCAAGATGGTCATGCGCGCCCAGGCCGACGATTTTTTCAGCGGCCACGACGACGATCCCTCGATCTGTACTCTCGACCGGGCGCACCTCGACGCCAAGGCCGTCTACAAGAAGTACAAGTAGCCGTGCGCTCGACCCGTGCCACCGCCGCTGTCGCCCGACTCAACCAGCGCAGTGAAGACCGCCGCTACTTGATGGTGATGACCGGTGACGGCAAATTTGTCCTGCGCGAACGCCTGGCCGGCGGCGACAAGGATGTCGCCGAAGCGCTGCCGCTCGATGATTTCGTGCGCCTGGTCAACGCCACAGGGCCGCAGATCGCGCCCCGTGTGACCAAGAACGACGCCGCCTTCGCCAAACAGCTGGTCAGGAAAAACTGACTTTCCGTGGCTCAGTCGAACAGATTGAGTAGCGAATCCAGACCACCGAAATTGATGGCCACGTCGGCCTTGGCGCGGGTCGCCGGTTTGGCGCGGAAGGCGACCGACAAACCGGCCTGGGCCATCATCATCAGGTCGTTGGCGCCGTCGCCGCAGGCGATGACCTGATTCTTGTGCAGACCCAGTTCGTCGGTCAGGCGGGCGAGGTGATGGGCCTTGGCGGCGGCATCGACGATGTCGCCGACAACCCGGCCGGTCAGCTTGCCGCCGGAAATCTCGAGTTCATTCGAGGTGGCGAAGTCGAAGCCGAGTTCGATGCGCAGGCGCTCGGTGAAATAGGTGAAGCCGCCGGACAGGATGGCCGTCCTTAGCCCCGCCTGCTGGCAGGCTTCGAGCAGTTCGCGGGCACCCGGCGAGAGCAGCAGGCGCTCGCCGAAGACGCGGGCCAGGACGCGGGCATCGAGCCCGGCGAGCAGCGCCAGACGACGACGCAGGCTTTCGCGGTAGTCGATCTCACCGCGCATCGCGGCTTCGGTGACCGCCGAAACCTCGGCCTTCTTGCCGGCGAAATCGGCCAGTTCGTCGATGCACTCGATGGTGATCAGCGTCGAATCCATGTCGAAGCAGATCAGCCCGAAATCGGACAACTTGCGCTCGGCAGCGGCAAAGGCCCAGTCGAGCTTTTCGGCTTCGATCAGGGGGATCAAGGCATCGAATTCGGCCGTCCGGGTCGCCCCCTTGAGGCGAACGACCTGCGGCGGCCGGGGTTCGACGGTGCTGGCACCGGTCGCGGCAACGATGCGTTCGAGCAGGAAAGTCGGCAGGGCGCCGCCCTGAATCACCAGATTCATGGCGAAACGACTCAGGCCAGCCGTTCCGGCAGCACGTCGCGGAGCAGTACGGCGGCGTCGCGGATGGTTTTTTCGGTGGTTTCCCAGCCGATGCAGCCGTCGGTGACCGAGCAGCCGTACTTGAGCTGGCTGAGGTCGGCCGGAATCGACTGGTTGCCGGCTTCGATGTTGGATTCGATCATCACGCCGAGGATGGACTTGTTGCCGGCACGAATCTGGTTGACCACGTCGGCCATGACCAGCGGTTGCAGTTCCGGCTTCTTGGAGCTGTTGGCGTGCGAGCAGTCGACGACGATGTTGGCCGGCAGCTTGGCCTTGGCGATGGCGGCTTCGGCCATGGCGATCGACACGGTGTCGTAGTTCGGGCCGGATTCGCCGCCACGCAGCACGATGTGGCCGTGCGGATTGCCCTTGGTGCGGACGATGGCGACGCGGCCGTCGTTGTTCAGGCCGAGGAAGGAATGCGGGCGGGAGGCCGAGAGGATGGCGTTGGTGGCCACCGTCAGGTCGCCGCTGGTGGCGTTCTTGAAGCCGACCGGGGTGGACAGGCCGGACGACATTTCGCGGTGGGTCTGCGATTCGGTGGTGCGGGCGCCGATGGCGGTCCAGGTGATCAGGTCGCCGTAGTATTGCGGGCCGTAGGGGTCGAGCGCCTCGGTGCCGGCGGGCAGGCCGAGCTCATTGATCTGGAGCAGGAAGTCGCGGGCTTTTTCCATGCCGACGTTGACCTGGAAGGAGTCGTCCATGAACGGGTCGTTGATGTAGCCCTTCCAGCCGACGGTGGTGCGCGGCTTTTCGAAATAGACGCGCATGATGATCTGCAACGTATCGCCGACTTCGTCGGCCAGCGCCTTCAGGCGGCGGGCGTAGTCCATGCCGGCGACCGGGTCGTGGATGGAGCAGGGGCCGACGACGACGAACAGGCGGTGATCCTTGCGGTCGAGAATGTGGCGCAGTTGGTTGCGGCCGTGATTGACGGTCTTGCTGGCCTTTTCCGAGATCGGCAGGCGGGCGTGGATTTCCGCCGGCGTCGGCATGGTGTCGAAGGCGGAGACGTTTACGTTTTCGAGGGATTTGGTCATTTGGTCAGCTCGCGAATCATGTCTTTCACCGCGGCGACCTTGTCATTCAAGGCCGGGCAGTGGCGTAAAAGGGAAATTTTATCCTGTCCGGACAACTTATAGCTGCGATTGTTCTGAATCAAATTGATTATCCTGATCGGATCGATAGGCGGGTTCTTCGCAAACTCCGGCCCGAACTGGATCAGGATCTGGTCGGCCGAGGCATCGAGCTTCTGGATGCACAGCGGTTTGACCAGGATGCGCAGGCGGTGCGTGGCGAGCAGCGACTGGCCTTGCAGCGGCAGTTCGCCGAAGCGGTCGATCAGTTCTTCCTGCAGCGTGTCGATCTCGTCCGCCGCTTCGCAGTTGGCCAGGCGCTTGTAGAGAGTGAGGCGCTCATGGACGTCCGGACAGTAGGCGTCGGGCAGCAGGGCCGGGGTGCGCAGGTTGATTTCGGTGGAAATGCCCAGCGGCTGGGTCAGATCGACGCTGTCGATGGCCTTGCCCTGTTTCAGATGGGCGACGGCGCGGTTGAGCATTTCGGTGAACAGGTTGAAGCCGACTTCCTGCATCTCGCCCGACTGGTTGTCGCCCAAGACCTCGCCGGCGCCGCGAATCTCTAAATCGTGCATCGCAAGGAAGAAGCCGGAGCCGAGTTCCTCGGACATCTGGATGGCTTCGAGGCGCTGCTTGGCCTGCTTGGTCATCGCCTTGTCGTCCTGGACCAGCAGGTAGGCGTAGGCCTGGTGGTGCGAACGGCCGACGCGGCCGCGCAGCTGGTGGAGCTGGGCGAGGCCGAATTTCTCGGAGCGGTTGATCAGGATGGTGTTGGCGTGCGGGTTGTCGATGCCGGTCTCGATGATGGTCGTGCACAGCAGCAGGTTGGCGCGCTGCTGGGTGAAGTCGCGCATCACGCGTTCCAGTTCGCGTTCGTTCATCTGGCCGTGGCCGATCACGATGCGCGCCTCGGGGACCAGCTTTTCCAGCTTTTCCCGCATGTTCTCGATGGTGTCGACCTCGTTGTGCAGGAAATACACCTGGCCGCCGCGTTTCAGTTCGCGCAGCACGGCTTCGCGGATGATGCCGTCGGAGAACTTGCTGACGAAGGTCTTGATGGCCAGCCGTTTCTGCGGCGCGGTGGCGATCACCGAGAAGTCGCGCAGGCCTTCCATCGACATCGCCAGCGTACGCGGGATCGGCGTCGCGGTCAGGGTCAGCACATCGACCTCGGCGCGCATGGCCTTCAGCGTTTCCTTCTGGCGCACGCCGAAACGGTGTTCCTCGTCGATGACGACCAGGCCGAGGCGGCTGAACTTGACGTCCTTGCCGATCAGCTTGTGCGTGCCGATGATCACGTCGATCTTGCCCTCGGCCAGTTCCTGCAGGGCCTGCGCCGATTCCTTGGCGGTCTTGAAGCGGGAGATTTCGGCGATCTTGACCGGCCAGTCGGCAAAGCGGTCGACGAAGGTCTGGTAATGCTGTTCGCAGAGCAGGGTGGTCGGGCAGAGCACGGCGACCTGCTTGCCGCCGGCCACCGCGCAGAAGGCGGCGCGCAGCGCGACCTCGGTCTTGCCGAAGCCGACGTCGCCGCAGACCAGGCGGTCCATCGGCTTGCCAGAGCGCATGTCCTCGATCACCGCGGCGATGGCCTGCGCCTGGTCGTTGGTTTCCTCGAAGCCGAAGCCGTCGGCGAAAGCCTCGTAGTCGTTTTCCTGGAAGTCGAAGGCGTGGCCCTGGCGGGCAGCGCGGGCGGCGTAGAGGGTGAGCAGTTCGGCGGCGGTGTCGCGCGCCTGTTCGGCCGCCTTGCGCTTGGCTTTTTCCCACTGGCCGGAGCCGAGGGTATGCAGCGGTGCCGCTTCCGGCTCGGCGCCGGAATAGCGGGAGATCACGTGCAACTGGGCCACCGGCACAAAGAGCTTGGCCTCGTTGGCGTAGTGCAGTTCGAGGAATTCCTGCTCGCCGGTGCCGAGGTCCATGCGGATCAGGCCGCGGTAGCGGCCGATGCCGTGGCTCTCGTGGACCACCGGGTCGCCGACCTTGAGTTCGGTCAGATCCTTCAGCCAGTTGTCGAAGGTGGCCTTGCGCGCAGCTTCGCGCCGGGTGCGGCGCGGCGCGCCGGCGTAGAGCTCGGTTTCGGTGATGAAAGCCAGGTCGGGCAGCGCGAAACCGCCGTGCAGCGGGCCGACACCCAGGCTGAGTGGCGCATCGCCGGCGACAAAACCGGCAAAGTCGGCGCTGGCGGCCGGCTTCAGGCCGTGCTCGGCGAGCATGGTGGCCAGCGTTTCGCGGCGGCCGGCCGATTCGGCAAGCAGCAGCACGCGGCCCTTGCAGTTGGCGAGGTGGGTTTTCAGCTTGCCGAGCGGGTCTTCGGCGCGGCGGTCAACCGAGATATCGGGCAGCGCGGAGGCCGCCGGGTTTTCAGTTTTGGCCGAAAAAACCAGTCGACCGTAGGCTTTGGCCGCCGTGAAGAAAGCTTCGTCGGTCAGGAACAATTGCTCCGGCGGCAGCAGCGGCCGGGATTTGTCGCCCT
>CAMLHL010000002.1 GCA_946479855.1 uncultured Pseudomonadota bacterium | reverse complement strand
TGGTGGCCGCATCCAAAATGCGCAAGGCGCAGGACCGGATGCGGGCTGCCCGTCCCTACGGCGAGAAGATCCGGCGCGTTGCAGGCAACCTGTCTCATGCTCTGACCGAATACCGTCACCCCTTCCTGGTCACCCGGGAACAGGCCGCCGTTGGCCTGGTCCTGGTCACCTCGGACAAGGGTCTGTGCGGTGGTCTGAACTCCAACCTTCTGCGTGTCGCCGTGGCGAAGATGAAGGAATTCGAGTCTCAGGGCAAGAAACTGCAGGCTACCTGCATCGGCAACAAGGGTTTCGGCTTCATGCAGCGCTCCGGCGCCAAGATCGTCTCGCACGTGACCGGCCTCGGCGATACGCCCCACCTGGAAAAGCTGATCGGACCGGTCAAGGTGCAACTCGACGCCTACATGAAGGGCGAGATTGACGCGCTGTACATTGGCTACACCCGCTTCATCAACACGATGAAGCAGGAACCGGTGTTCGAACAATTGCTCCCGCTGGCCGGCGATTCCGTCGGCAGTGCATCGCACAAGTGGGATTATGTGTACGAACCGGAAGCCAAGTCGGTCATCGACGATCTGCTGATCCGCTATGTCGAAGCATTGATTTATCAGGCCGTCGCAGAAAACATGGCCTCCGAGCAATCCGCCCGGATGGTCGCCATGAAGTCTGCTTCGGACAACGCCAAGACCGTAATCGGCGATTTGAAGCTGGTTTACAACAAGGCCCGTCAGGCTGCGATTACCAAGGAACTCTCGGAAATCGTCAGCGGCGCCGCCGCGGTGTGACGCGTAGATTTTTAATTTTGGGGATTTGAATATGAGTCAAGGTTCAATCGTTCAGTGTATCGGCGCCGTTGTGGACATCCACTTCCCGCGCGACGCGATGCCGAAGGTCTACGACGCCCTCAAGCTGGATGCTTCCGAAGCAAACGGCATGGCAGAAGACGGCCTGACCTTCGAAGTGCAACAACAATTGGGTGACGGCGTCGTTCGCACCATCGCCATGGGTTCTTCCGACGGTCTGCGTCGCGGCATGAAAGTGAACAACACAGGCGCCGGCATCTCGATTCCGGTCGGTATGGGCACGCTGGGTCGCATCATGGACGTTCTCGGTCGCCCGATCGACGAAGCGGGTCCGATCGACTCCAACGAGCTGCGCGTGATTCACCAGCCGGCTCCGAAGTTCGACGAACTGTCGTCTTCCGTCGATCTGCTCGAAACCGGCATCAAGGTTATCGACCTGATCTGCCCGTTCGCCAAGGGCGGCAAGGTCGGTCTGTTCGGTGGCGCCGGCGTCGGCAAGACCGTCAACATGATGGAGCTGATCAACAACATCGCAAAGCAGCACTCCGGCCTGTCCGTGTTTGCTGGCGTGGGCGAGCGTACCCGTGAAGGTAACGACTTCTACCACGAAATGAAGGATTCCAACGTTCTCGACAAGGTCGCGATGGTCTTCGGTCAGATGAACGAGCCGCCGGGCAACCGTCTGCGCGTCGCGCTGACCGGCCTGACCATGGCCGAGCGTTTCCGTGACGATGGCCGCGATATCCTGTTCTTCGTCGACAACATCTACCGCTACACGCTCGCCGGTACCGAAGTATCCGCACTGCTCGGTCGCATGCCGTCCGCCGTGGGCTACCAGCCGACGCTGGCCGAAGAAATGGGCCGTCTGCAAGAGCGTATCACCTCGACCAAAGTCGGTTCGATCACCTCCATCCAGGCCGTTTACGTCCCTGCCGATGACTTGACCGACCCGTCTCCCGCCACCACCTTCCTGCACCTCGACTCCACGGTCGTGCTGTCGCGTGACATCGCTTCGCTGGGTATCTACCCGGCCGTCGATCCGCTCGACTCCACCTCCCGCCAGCTCGACCCGCAGGTCGTCGGTGAAGAGCACTACGCCGTCGCCCGTGCCGTGCAGATGAACCTGCAGCGTTACAAGGAACTGCGTGACATCATCGCGATTCTGGGTATGGACGAACTGTCTCCTGAAGACAAGCTGGCCGTGTCCCGCGCTCGTAAGATTCAGCGCTTCCTGTCGCAGCCGTTCCACGTTGCTGAAGTCTTTACCGGTTCGCCGGGCAAGTTCGTTTCCCTCAAGGACACGATCAAGGGCTTCAAGGGCATCTGTGCCGGCGAATTCGATCACCTGCCGGAACAAGCGTTCTACATGGTCGGCGGTATCGAGGAAGTCATCGAAAAGGCGAAGACGCTGCAATAATTTGCGTCTGCATAGGAGCTAGTAATGGCTATGACTGTTCATTGTGATGTCGTCAGTGCTGAAGAATCCATTTTCTCCGGCCTGGTGGAAATCGCAGTGTTTCCCGGCGAAGCCGGGGAACTTGGCATCCTGCCGCGTCACACGCCGCTGCTGACTCGCATCAAGCCGGGCACCATTCGTTTGAAGGTGCCCGACCACAGCGAGTTCGAGCTGGTGTATGTGTCCGGTGGCATGCTGGAGGTTCAGCCCGACATGATTACCGTGTTGGCTGATACCGCGATTCGCGCCCACGATCTGGACGAAGCCAAAGCGCTGGAAGCCAAGAAGCGTGCCGAGGAAGCCCTGGCCAATCGGAACGCCGAGATGGATTATGCTGCTGCCGAAGCCGAATTGGCCCAAGCCGTTGCCCAGCTGCAGGCAATCCAGCGTCTGCGCAAACATACGCACTAATCCGGAAATCATCGGAACAAAAAAGGCAGCCTTGGCTGCCTTTTTTATTGTTATCCCTACGGCTGATTACAGGCAGGAAATCCTTTTCTCCAGGCGGGCGACATCATCCTGCAACTGCTCTACTGCACTGCCAAACGCCAGAAAATCGCTGCCTGCGACCAGCAGCCCCGAATCCTCGACAACGTATTCCCTGCCATTTTCCGTGAGCTTGTGAAGGCCCTCCTGCAGGCTTCTGGCCAGCATTTTCCCGAGCAAGACCAGACGACGGGCTGCGATGTCGCCCACCACGTCAGCCAGGTCAGCCTCGGCATCCCACCTCAGATTGCGGAACACAAAGGCCAGGCTCTCCGCCACATCCACCGCTCCACCGAGCCTCACCGACGAAAATAGTTTGTCGCGTTGAAACAATGCCGTGAGCAGAGAATCGGTCGCCAGGGTCAGCGTGACATCGGGCACGGCGGCCGCATCCGCCGCCATGAACAGCCCCTGCTCAGTGATTGCCAGCTTGATATGTAGCGGACCACCTTCAGCCAGGAACTTGGCACCAGCGTGCCGACGCAATCTCTCCGAGGCCCAGGACTCGTTTTTGATCAGGTGATTCAAGCCCTGTACGGCGAGATGTTTCACGGCATCGATCAATCTTGAAATCCTAGAATTTGAAGCCGCGATGCAGGGCGACAACGCCGAGGGCGAGATTGAAATACTCGACCTTTTCCAAGCCGACTTGCTCCATCATCGCCTTCAACTCCTCCTGCCCCGGATGGACCCGGATCGATTCGGAGAGGTAGCGATAACTGTCGGCATCATTGGTTACCAGCTTGCCAACCCGCGGAATGACCTGGAAGGAGTAGAAGTCGTAGATCGGCGCCAGCGGCTTCCAGATCTGTGAAAATTCCAGGACCAGCAGGCGGCCGCCAGGCCGCAGGACGCGCCGCATTTCGGCCAGCGCAACATCCTTGTGCGTCATGTTGCGCAGACCGAAAGCGACAGTTACACAATCAAACCAGTCGTCAGGGAAAGGCAGTTTTTCGGCATCGCATTGCGCGACCGGCAGCATATATCCCTTATCGAGTAGCCGATCACGGCCATGCGCCAGCATGGCATTGTTGATGTCGGTCAGCCAGACCTGGCCGCTCTTGCCGACTTTTTTGGCAAAAGCCAGCGACAGGTCGCCCGTGCCGCCGGCCACGTCGAGCACGCGGGAGCCTTCGCGTACGCCGCTGCGCTGGATGGTGAATGCCTTCCACAAGCGATGCATCCCCCCGGACATCAGGTCGTTCATCAGGTCGTAACGGCTGGCGACCGAGTCGAAAACATCGGCGACCCGGCGGGCTTTTTCCTGTTCGGCAACGGTTTCGTAACCGAAATGCGTCTTGTCGTTTTTCATGGTTTTAATGGTGATGACCGCAGCCGCCACTTGCTGCGGGACGTGAAGTACTGTCGATATCGCGCGACAGCCCCTGTTCCTCGATCTGTTTCAGATATTCCTGCCACAACTCGCCGTGATGCTTGCCCAGGTTGTAGAGCAGATCCCACGAATACAGGCCGCTGTCGTGGCCATCCGAAAATACCAGTCGCAGCGCATAGGTGCCAACCGGCTCGATACGTTCGATGGTTACATTGCGTTTGCCGGTCTGCAGGGTTTCCTGGCCGGGGCCGTGGCCTCTGGCTTCGGCTGACGGCGTATAGACGCGCAAATATTCAAAATCGAGCGAATAGGCTTCACCGCCCTCATAAATCAGTTCGAGACGACGGGATTTCTGGTGCAGCTTGATCTCGCTCGGTATCGGTGTATCGCGGTCAATACCTGCCATGGTTTCCTCCGGAGATAAGGGCGCTAGTTTAGCGCACTCCCTCTCCAAGGTCCGCAAGATAGGTCAAAGTAGCTGATAGCTAATGCGGTCGAAATCTGTACCGCGCTGCAGCAGACGGTTCATCTGCAACGGCCAGGGCGTATTGCCCTCGGAAAATACTTCCAGAATCCGGCTGGCTTGATACAGGCCCGATGGCAATACCAGCGAGCCCTCCTCACCAATGGCCGGCACCGGCGGCAGCAGGAAGGCCCGAACATAGCGCTCGCTGTTGCCGCTGGCTTGGGTTGCAATACGCACCCCAATGCCGCTGGGTATTCCGGGCAACGTCGCCACGCCAGCCAGCAAGCTACCCGATTTTTCCTGCATCAACCAGATCACCTGGGCCAGCAGAAATTGCTCGCCGTCGGGCGGGCAAACCGCCAGCACCTGACCATGCGAAATCTTCTGCCCGGCCTTGCCTCTGGCGAGGCGAAAGCCATTCGCCGAATGATTGATGGCGGCCCAATTATCAATCGGAAAACTGATCTGCGGCTTGATCGCCAGAACCTGCTCCGGATCGGCCCGATCCCGAAAAGTGAACAACTGGTCGAAGTCACCACGCGAAAACGCGGCTGCCGTGTCCGGCTGCTCGAACTCCTTGCCGGACACACAGAAATGCATTGCCTCGAACCCGCTCGCCACCCTGGCATCCCCTGCCGCTCTAAAGCGCCGGAAGCGTCGCGGTGAGGCTAACTGGGTCCATGGCCGTGACAAGCGATCGAGCAGGCCGATGACATGATCCGAGGTTTCTTCGCCTAGACCCAGTTGCGATGGCGTGATGCGCTGGCGGAGCTGGCTGAGCATCAGATTGATCTGCAATCCCAAGCGGGCGGTATCGAGACGGCGTGCGTCACCGCCCGGCTCGTCGCTGACCGGGCTTGGATGCAGCGGAGCATCCTTCATCAGTTCGATGACGTACGGCGGCATCTCGAGATCATCGACCAGTTTGTGGATCGAGACCAGCGGCGCCCACATCCCCGCCCAGCGACGGATCAGATTAAGGTTGCGGATGCTCTGGCTGTAGGGGCTGGCGATATCGACCAGCAACAATGTCGAGTAGGCGGCGGCGCAATGGGTTGCTTGCAGATTGCTTTCGAGGGTGTCCTCGACCGGCGTATAGGCGACACCCCATTCCTCGGCACTCTCGTAGAAGCCGTGCAGGTCAAGCCAGACCCCCGGCGGCAGTTCCTGTCGCGCCCGGCAGTGTTCGAGGATCACCATCCCGGTGTAGTAGAGACAACGATGCAGGATCGTCGCTACCAGCGCCAGATAGCGGGGATTTCCGGCATCCGGCTCCTCAAGGCGGGCGCAGAGTGCATAGCCTTTGGCCATCTTGCCCCATGCCGCCACCACCTGCTGAAAGTAGAACACTTCTTCCCCGACCAGGGGGAGCGGCTTGCTGTGATAGCGCCGCGCCATTTCGTCTTCGACGAAGGACATCGGCGCCCGCGCCTGTTCAAGCAAGGCAAGCAATACCCCGGGATCGGGCGGGGCCACCAGCAACCCATCGAGAAAACGCATGAGCTGGCGCTCGGCAAGCAATGGATTGGCCAGCGACAACTGGGCGAGGTAGTCCATCCCGGTGCGTAAATCGGGAATCTCCAGCGGAATTTCGGGGGTGATCGTGTTCATGTTCATGTTCAATTCAGCCTTACCGCAGTTCTTCCAGGACGCGCGACAGGGCCTCGGCCATTTCCTCGTTGCTCACCGCCGGTCGATCGACAACACCTTCGCGGTGCACCGCCCCCCAGGCCGGCTCGGGAAAATGCCGGTCATCCTGCCAACGGGGGATGACATGCCAATGGACATGCGGCACCACGTTTCCGAAACTGGCCAGGTTGATTTTTTGTGGGGAAAACAGCTGGCGAACGACTGTTTCGACCGCAAAAACTATACGCATCAGCTGTTCCCGCGCGGCGGGTGCCAGATCGGTCATCTCGCGAACATGTTCGTTCCAGATGACCCGGCAGAACCCGGGGTAATGGGGATCGTCGACCCGAATGACGCGACAGTCGGCAGACTGCCACAGGATGGTTCCGCCGGGGTTGGTGCAAAGTTCGCAGGTCTGACTGCCAGTTATCACGCTATATCGCTCCGGTGAGCTGAAAGAAATTTCACCAGAGCTTAAATATCACAAGCCGTCGCCGCGCAGAAGGGGAAAATCTCACGGTCGACGGCTAAAAAAGGCAAAAATCAGAGCAATACGCGTTCGATCCCCCCGGTATTGGCCTTGCCAACGTAATCCGCCATCCAGTTTTCTCCAAGCAGGTGCTTGGCCAGTTCGACGACGATATAGTCCGCCTTGGTATCGGCATCGTCATCGTAGCGGGACAGCCCCTGCAGGCAGGCCGGACAGGAGGTCAGTATCTTGACGTCGCCGGTGAAGCCATCGGCGCGCAAATCCGCAGCCCGTTGCTCGATGTCCTGCTGCTTGCGGAACTTGACCTGGGTCGCGATATCCGGTCGCGAATAGGCGAAGGAACCGGCATCGCCGCAGCAGCGGTCGGTCAGCGGCACCTCCTGGCCCATCAGCGTCTTGGTGACTGCCAGCGCGCTATACGACTTCATCGGCGTGTGGCAGGGCTCGTGGTACATGTAGCGGGCACCGGTCAGGCCTTCCAGCTTGATACCCTTTTCCATCAGGTACTCGTGGATATCGAGCAGACGACAGCCGGGGAAGATCTTCTCGAACTGGTATTTCTGCAACTGGTCCATGCAGGTGCCGCAGGAGACGATCACTGTCTTGATGTCGAGATAATTCAGCGTGTTGGCAACGCGGTGGAAGAGCACGCGGTTGTCGGTGGTGATCTTCTGGCCTTTGTCTTCATCGCCGGAAGCGTTCTGCGGATAGCCGCAACACAGGTAGCCCGGCGGCAACACGGTGGTGGCGCCGACTTCGTAGAGCATCGCCTGCGTCGCCAGGCCGACCTGCGAGAACAGTCGCTCGGAGCCGCAGCCCGGGAAGTAGAAAACAGCCTCCGATTCGGCGCTGCTCTGCTGCGGATTACGGATGACCGGAATCACCTTGTCGTCCTCGATGTCGAGCAGGGCGCGCGAAGTCCGCTTGGGCAGGTTGCCCGGCATCGGCCGGTTGAGGAAGTGGATGACCTGCGTCTTGACCGAGGGCGCGCCGAGCGTCGCTGGCGGATGGGCACGGGAGTCCTGGATCAGGCCAATGGCCTTGGCCGCCTTGTGGGCGAGGCGCTGGGCCTTGAAGCCGAAATCCATCATCACGCCACGCATCAGCTTGATGGTTGCCGGATCCTTCAGGTTCAGATAGGTCATCGCCGCCAGGGTGCCGGGGCTGGTGCGCTTCTTGTCCTGCTTGCGCAGGAAATTGCGCATCGCCACCGAAACGTCGCCGAAGTCGATATCGACCGGGCAGGGCTTCAGGCAGCGGTGGCAGATCGTGCAGTGATCGGCGACATCGTTGAATTCGTCGAAATGCTTCAGCGAAATGCCGCGCCGGGTCTGTTCTTCGTAGAGGAAGGCCTCGACCAGCAGCGAAGTCGCGAGGATCTTGTTGCGCGGGCTGTAGAGCAGGTTGGCGCGCGGCACGTGGGTCGAGCAGACCGGCTTGCACTTGCCGCAGCGCAGGCAGTCCTTGACCATGTCGGAGATCTTGCCGATCTCGGACTGCTCCATGATCAGCGATTCGGTACCGAGCAGGCTGAAAGACGGCGTGTAGGCATTGCCCATGTCACCGCCGGGCATCAGCTTGCCCTTGTTGAAGCGGCCTTCCGGGTCGACCTTCTGCTTGTAGGCGCGGAAGGGGCCGATTTCTTCCTCGGTCAGGAATTCCAGCTTGGTGATGCCGATGCCGTGCTCGCCGGAAATCACGCCGTCCAGGCTGCGCGCCAGGTGCATGATGCGTTCGACGGCATGATGCGCCGTTTGCAGCATCTCGTAATTGTCGGAATTGACCGGGATGTTGGTGTGCACGTTGCCGTCGCCGGCGTGCATGTGCAGGGCGACGAAGACGCGGCCGCGCAGCACTTCCTTGTGGATGGCCTCGAGGCGCTCGACGATCGGGCGATAGACGCCACCATCGAAAATCTTGCTCAGCCGCGATTGCAGTTCCTGCTTCCACGACGTGCGCACGGAATAATCCTGCAGGCGATGGAAGAGCGTGGGATTCGCCGCCTTGTTGGTCAACTCGCCGGCCTGCACGCCGAATTCGCCAAAGCGGGCTTCGGCTTCGGCCAGCGGCAGGTCAAGATTGTCGAGCAGCCATTCCCAACGTCGCCGAACCGCCTCGACATAGTCCAGCGCCGCCTGCCGCCGATCGCCGATCAGTACGTCCTTGTCGACGTTGGCATCGCCGGCATGCAGCGGCAGTTCGCTCTGGAGGAATTCGCTCAGCGCAGCGCACAGGGCCAGCTTGTTCTGCGTCGACAGCTCGATATTGATGCGCTCGATGCCGTCGCAGTAATCGCCCATGCGCGGCAGCGGAATGACCACATCCTCATTGACCTTGAAGGCATTGGTGTGGCGCGAGATGGCGGCCGTGCGCGAACGGTCGAGCCAGAATTTCTTGCGTGTTTCGGCGTCGACCGCGATGAAGCCCTCGGCGGCACGCCGGTTGCACATGCGGACGACTTCCGAGGCGGCGGCCATCACGGCCTTCTCGTCGTGGCCAACGAGGTCGCCGATCAGCACCATCTTCGGCCGGCCATGGCGCTTGGCCTTGGTCGCGTAGCCGACAGCCTTTACATAGCGCTCGTCAAGGTGTTCCAGCCCGGCGAGCTGGACGCCCGCCGCATGACCGGCACCGCCCGGCTTGAAGTAGTCGGTGATCTCGACAATGGCCGGGACGGCTTCGCGCACCTGGCCGAAGAACTCCAGGCAGACGGTGCGGGCGATCGGCGGCATCTTGTGCAGCACCCAGCGGGCGGCGACGATGATGCCGTCAGTACCTTCCTTCTGAACGCCGGGAATGCCGCCGAGGAACTTGTCGGTCACGTCCTTGCCCAGACCGATCTTGCGGCAGGCCGCACCCGGCATGGTCAGGATTTCTTCACCGAGCGCCTTCTTGCCGCTCGGGTCGAAGCGCTTGACGCGGAATTCGACGTTTTCCTGCTCGTGGATCTTGCCGTAGTTGTGATTGACGCGTTCGACTTCCAGCCAGTTGCCGTCCGGGTCGACCATCTTCCACCAGGCCAGGTTGTCGAGCGCGGTGCCCCACAGCACGGCCTTCTTGCCGCCGGCATTCATGGCGATGTTGCCGCCGATGCAGGAGGCGGAAGCCGAAGTCGGATCGACCGCAAAGACACGGCCGGCCAGCGAGGCGGCCTCGGAGACGCGGTCGGTTACCACGCCGGCGCCGGTGCGAATGGTCGCATACGGCGTTTCATGCCCGGCCAGCACCAGTTCCTCGACCGGCCCGATGTCGATCAGCTTTTCGGTGTTGATCACCGCCGAATATGGCGTCAGCGGCACGGCGCCGCCGGTGTAGCCGGTGCCGCCGCCGCGCGGGATGATGGTCAGGCCGGCTTCGATGCAGCCGCGTACCAGGTGGCCGATTTCTTCCTCGGTATCCGGGGTGAGAACGACAAAGGGGTACTCGACGCGCCAGTCGGTCGCATCGGTGACATGCGAAACGCGGGCCAGGCCGTCGAAAGCAATGTTGTCCTTGCGCGTGTGCTTGCCCAGCACCTTCATGACCTTGCGCCGCAGGTCGATGGTTTCGCCGAATCGGGCCTCGAAACGATTGACCGCCTCCTGCGCCGCCTCGACCAGGCGTTTGACCTTGGCCGAACGCTCCGGGTCTTCCGACTCGCTCTCGGTGCGACGTTTCTCGACCTCCTTCAGGCGGTGGCGCAGGGCATTGACCAGCGCGTCGCGGCGTTCGCGGTTGTCGAGCAGGTCATCTTCAAGATAAGGATTGCGCTGGACGACCCAGATGTCGCCCAGCACCTCGTAGAGCATGCGGGCCGAACGGCCGGTGACGCGTTCGGCGCGGAGTTCGTCGAGTACGGCCCAGTTATCGGCGCCGAGCAGGCGGATGACGATCTCGCGATCGGAAAACGAGGTGTAGTTGTAGGGGATTTCGCGCAGGCGGGCAGTCATGGAAGCAGCCGGGGTCTATCAAAAAGTGGATTTTAACGTATTGCGGCGCAACACGCGGGCCTGGTAGACCGGCCGGGGGCCTCGGGGTTCAGTTCGAAATCGCCGCTTGGGCCAGAATCCAGTAACGGGCGAACTTTCCTGCCGCCATGAACAAACAGCAGGCCCCCCAATGAAGCCGCAGCCAGCCGGCGGCCACACACAACGCATCGCCAACCAGCGGCAGCCACGAGAAGAGCAGGGCCGGGCTACCCCAGCGTTCCACGCTCTCCCTGTGCGGCAGGGTTTCCAGGCGCTGCCAGCGCGGCAGATAGCGACCGCACCACCAGGAAGTCATGCCGCCGGCCGTATTACCGACGGTTGCCAGCGCCAATGCCGGCCACATTTCAGCCGGATGCAGTTGCAAAAAACCCCATAACAGGGCCTCGGAACCACCGGGCAATACGGTCGACGCGAGAAAACTGGCCAAAAACAGGCCACCAAGCTCCGCATCTGCCGTGACGTTTAGCCACTCCACCCGTAGAATCCCCCTTTTGCCTTAATGAGTTGCGCCCCATGCACCCGGATTATCTCGAAAAAGTTCTCAACGCACAGGTCTACGATGTGGCGATCGAAACCCCGCTCGAACTGGCCGGCAATCTTTCCGCCCGGGTCGGCAACAAGATCAGCCTGAAGCGCGAGGACATGCAGCCGGTGTTCTCCTTCAAGCTGCGCGGCGCCTACAACAAGATCGCCAGCCTCTCGGCCGAGAAGCTGAAGCGCGGCGTGATCTGCGCCTCGGCCGGCAACCATGCCCAGGGCGTGGCACTCTCCGCAGCCAAGGTCGGCTGCCGGGCAGTCATCGTCATGCCGACCTCGACACCGGGTATCAAGATCGATGCCGTCCGGCGGCGCGGCGGCGAGGTCGTCCTTTTCGGCGACTCCTTCGACGAAGCCTATGCCCATGCCCTGGAACTCGAGAAATCCGAGAAACTGACTTTCGTCCATCCCTTCGACGATCCGGAAGTGATCGCCGGCCAGGGTACGGTCGCCATGGAAATCCTCCGCCAGCATTCGCGCCACAACGGCCCGATCCACGCCATTTTCTGCGCCATCGGCGGCGGCGGGCTGGCCGCCGGGGTGGCCGCCTATATCAAGCGCCTGCGGCCGGAAATCAAGGTCATCGGTGTCGAAACCTTCGACGCCGATGCGATGAAGCAGTCGCTGGCCGCCGGCAAGCGCGTCCGTCTCGAGCAGGTCGGGCTGTTCGCCGACGGCACCGCCGTCAAGTTCGTCGGCGAGGAAACCTTCCGTCTGTGCAAGGAATACCTCGACGAAGTGATCCTGGTCGATAGCGACGCCATCTGCGCGGCGATCAAGGACGTTTTCGAGGATACCCGCTCGATTCTCGAGCCGGCCGGTGCGCTGGCGGTCGCCGGGGCCAAGGAATATGCCCGCCAGCACAAGCTGAAGGACAAGAACCTGATCGCCGTGACTTCCGGCGCCAACATGAACTTCGACCGCCTGCGCTTCGTCGCCGAGCGCGCCGAGTTCGGCGAACAGCGCGAGGCGGTGTTCGCCGTGACGCTGCCGGAAAAACCGGGCGCCTACAAGAAATTCCTGGCACTGATCGGCAAGCGCAACGTCACCGAATTCAATTACCGCTACCACACCGCCGCCGAAGCGCATGTTTTCGTCGGCGTCCAGGTCGCTGATCGCAAGGAGTCGCTGAAGCTGGTCGACAGCCTGCAGAAGCACGGTTACCCGACGCTCGACCTGACCGATGACGAAATGGCCAAGAACCACATTCGCCACATGGTCGGCGGCCATGCCGCAGCCGTCTGCAATAACGGCATGAAGGAACAGCTCTACCGCTTCGAGTTCCCCGAGCGGCCTGGCGCCCTGATGAATTTCCTGACCCAGATGAGCGCCGACTGGAACATCAGTCTCTTCCACTACCGCAACCACGGTGCCGACTATGGCCGGGTACTGGTTGGCATGCAGGTACCGGCCGGCGAGATGGGCGAATTCAAGGCTTTCCTGAAAAATCTCGGTTACGCGCACTGGGACGAAAGCGATAACCCGGCCTATAAGCTGTTCCTCGGCTAATTCCTTTTGGTTATATTTTTGTGGAAATAGATTCTTTTACAGAATAACAACGAATCCATAGACTCCAGTCATCCCGAGTTTTACTCAAAATGACTGGAGTCTCTGATGCGCAAAATTGGCCTTTTTTCGGCGTTGACCGTAGCGTCAGCCGTTGTATCCGTGGGGGTAGCGCTCGGCATCGGTAGCGCCGTTGCCCAGACCTCGCTGCTCAACGTCTCCTACGACCCGACCCGCGAACTGTACAAGGATTACAACGCGGCTTTCGCCCGGCACTGGCAGGCGAAGACCGGGCAGGTGCTCAATTTCCGCCAGTCGCACGGCGGCTCGGGCAAGCAGGCGATGGCCGTGCGCGACGGCCTGGAGGCCGATGTCGTAACGCTGGCGCTGGCCTACGACATCGACGCGCTGGTCGAACGCCAACTGATCCCGGCCGACTGGCAAAAGCGTTTTCCAAATAATTCGTCACCCTATACCTCGACCATCGTTTTCCTGGTTCGCAAGGGCAACCCGAAGGGCATCAAGGATTGGGGCGACCTGGCCAGGCCGGGCATCGGCGTCATCACGCCCAATCCGAAGACCTCCGGCGGCGCCCGCTGGAACTATCTCGCCGCCTGGGCCTGGGCCCTGAAGCAGCCGGGCGGCAACGAACAGAAGGCCAGGGAACTGCTCACCGGCATATTCAAGAACGTGCCGGTGCTCGATTCCGGGGCGCGCGGTTCGACCACCACCTTCGTCGAGCGCGGCCTGGGCGATGTGCTGATCGCCTGGGAAAACGAGGCGCAGCTGGCCGTCAATGAAATCGGCAAGGACAAGTTCGAGATCGTCGCTCCCAGCCTGTCCATCCTCGCCGAGCCGCCGGTCGCCGTGGTCGACAAGGTGGCCGAGAAGCACGGCACGCGGCTGACCGCCCAGGCCTACCTCGACTATCTCTATTCGGAAGAAGGGCAGAACATCGCCGCCAAACACTATTACCGGCCGCGCGACGCCAGGGTGGCGGCAAAATACGCGGCACAGTTTCCCAAGTTGAAACTGGTCACCATCGATGACACCTTCGGCGGCTGGCAAAAGGCGCAGAAGACCCACTTCGCCGATGGCGGTAGCTTCGATCAGATCTACCTGAAGAAATAGGCGGACGACATGCCATTGACCGAGCTGATCCGCTATTTCAACGTCGCCGACCATACCGGCGACAGCATGCTTTACCTCGATGGCCAGCGGGCCGCCGCCTGGCACCACGGTTTGCGGCTGGCTTCGCTGTTTCAGCCCATCGTCGATCTGCGCCGGGAAAAGATCGTCGGCCATCAGGCCATGCTGCTCGCCCGCTGCGAAGACGGCCGCGAAGTGGACACTGCCGCGGCCTATGCGGCCTGCGCAACGGCTGAAGCAGTCGTCCATTTCGATCGCCTGTGCCGGACGCTGCATGCCCTCAATTTTCTCGCCCAGCAGCACTATGTCGGCGGCTATCTGCAATTACCGGTGCACCCGCGCCACCTGCTGGCCGTGCCGAACCAGCACGGGTTGGTCTACGAGGCGATTCTTAAGCGCTGCGGCCTGGCCCCGGTCGATATTGCCCTGCTCATCGACGCCGCCGCCCTCGGTCAGCATCCCCGGCTCGCCGAGGCACTGGTCAATTATCGCCAGCGCGGGTACCGGCTGGCGCTGGCCGGTACCCTGCCGGCCGAGCAGTTGCGCGCTCTCCGGCCGGACATCCTGCAATTGCCGGCCGGGGAGGGGAATACGCTGATCGATCCGGCCCGAGACGCCGGGATTCAGCTCGAACTCGGCGGAATATCCAGCGGTCACAGTTACGCACAGGCTCGCGCCACCGGCATCGACCTCGGTCAGGGCTCGCTGTTCGGTACCCCGCAATCCGCTTGTCATCCTACCCACGGCCAGCGCAGAGTCGCCTACAATTCAGTGTCCCATTCGGAGTGCCACCATGAAAATCGCTAATGACGTCACCGAACTGATCGGCAACACGCCGCTGGTTCGCCTCAATCGAGTTTCCGAAGGCTGCGGCGCCACCATCGCCGCCAAGCTGGAGTTTTTCAACCCCGGCCACAGCGTCAAGGACCGCATCGCGATCGCCATGCTCGATGCCGCCATCGCAGCCGGCAAGATCGGTCCGGATACCATCGTTCTGGAGCCGACTTCCGGCAATACCGGCATTGGCCTGGCCATGGTCTGCGCGGCGCGCGGCATCAAATGCGCCTTCGTGATGCCGGAAACGATGAGCCGCGAGCGCAAACTGCTGCTCCGGGCCTACGGCGCCGAGCTGATCCTGACCCCCGGCCCCGAAGGGATGGCCGGCGCCATCGGCAAGGCCATGGCGCTGGCCGGCAGCGACGCCCGCTATTTCGTGCCGCAGCAGTTCGAAAACCCGGCCAACCCGGAAGTGCACCGCAACACGACGGCCGAGGAAATCTGGCGCGACACCGACGGCCAGGTCGACATCTTCGTCTCCGGCGTCGGCACCGGCGGCACGGTGACTGGTGTTGGCGAGGTGCTGAAAGCCCGCAAGCCGGGCGTCAAGATCATCGCCGTCGAACCCGATGCCTCGCCGGTACTCTCCGGTGGCCAAAAGGGCCCGCATCCGATCCAGGGCATCGGCGCCGGCTTCGTGCCGGCCGTGCTCAACACGGCAATCTACGACGAGGTAATCCGCGTCACGAACGATGACGCCTTCGCCATCGCCCGCCGCATGGCAACGGACGAAGGTCTGCTCGTCGGCATTTCCTCAGGGGCCGCCACCTGGGCCGCACTCGAACTGGCGAAACGTCCGGAAAACACCGGCAAGCTGATCGTCGTGATCATTCCGTCCTTCGGCGAACGCTACCTGTCGACTGCCCTCTACCAGCACCTGGACGTTTGAGCCCGTTCGACACCCCGATCGACCGGCGCGATTCCGACGCCATCAAATGGCGGCGGTACGCCGGTCGCGACATCCTGCCGCTCTGGGTCGCCGACATGGACTTCGCGGCACCGCCGGCGGTGCTGGCCGCCTTGCACCAGCGCATCGCACATGGCGTCTTTGGCTATGGCAGCCCCTGGCCATCGCTGACAGAGTCAGTACTCACTCACCTCGAAGTGGAATATGGCTGGCCTATCGAGCCGGATTGGATCGTCTGGTTGCCGGGCTTGGTCACCGGCCTGAACGTGGCCTGCCGAGCGGTCGACGGCGAGGTGCTGACCGCGACGCCGGTCTACCCGCCTTTCTTGTCCGCCCCGCATTTTTCCGGCCGCCGGCTGCATCGCGCCGCGTTGGCTTGTACCGAGGGGCGCTGGCATTTTGACCCAAACACCCTGAAAACGGCGTCGACCGCAGCTACCCGGCTGTTTCTGCTCTGCCACCCGCACAATCCGGTCGGCCGTTGCTGGCATCGGGAAGAACTGCTCGATCTCGCCGCCTTCGCCGAGGAACGCGACCTGATCGTCTGCTCCGACGAAATCCACTGCGGCCTGATCCTCGATGCCGACCGGCGCCATATCCCGTTCCCCAGCCTGTCGCCGGACGCCGCCAAACGCAGCATCACGCTGATGGCCCCCTCGAAGACCTTTAACATTCCCGGCCTCGGCTGCGCCTTTGCCGTCATCCCCGAGGCCAGGCTGCGCCACCGTTTCGAGCGCGCCATGCAGGGCATCGTGCCGCATGTGAATGTGCTCGGCCTCGCCGCCTGCGAGGCCGCCTACCGCGGCGGCGCCGACTGGCATCGCGAGTTGATCGCCTACCTCGCCGACAACCGCGATCGGGTCAAAGCAACGGTCAACGCTGAAAAAGGGGCAAAAATGAGCCACGTCGAAGCCACCTACCTGGCCTGGATCGACGTCCGCGCACTCGGTCTGGCCAACCCGGCCGACCATTTCGAGGCGCACGGACTCGGCCTTTCCGATGGAACGGATTTCGGCGCCCCGGGCTGGCTGCGCCTCAACTTCGGCTGCCCGCGCAGTACGCTGGATGAAGCCCTGTCACGTTTCCAGTCCGCCTGCCGCACCGCATGAATATCTATACCCTAACTCTCCTGGCGCTCGCCGTCGCGCTGCTGGCGCAAACGGTGGTCACCGCCCTGGCCATCGAAGGCCATCTGCGCCAGGCAGCCGATCTGACGCTCAAGCGTTCATGGCTGACCATCGCCATCGGCTCGACGCTGCTCGCCCTGCACCACGCTTACACGCTGGAACTGGCCATGCGTACCGGCCTCTACGACCCTCGGCAGGCCGTTCTGGCCTGTGCTGCCGCGCTGTTCTTCGCGCTCGGCATTTACGGCTTCAGGCGCCGTCAAGCCTGACCGCACCGGCTTCGGTGACGATCCAGTCAAGCCGCTGATCGTGACTTTCCGGCCGGATACTGGCCAGCCGGTTGATTTCGAAGCCGACACCGACCGCCAGCGGGCGAGGGGTGAGCGCCGCCAGCGTGCGGTCAAAATAGCCGCCGCCGTATCCCAGTCGATAACCGCCTCGGTCAAAGCCATTGAGCGGGAGCAAAATCAAATCCGGCCGCAGGAAATCGCCGGTCACCGGTGTCGGAATGCCATAGCGGTCGGCAGCCAGCGGCGTCTCGGCCGTCCAGGCCCGGAAAGCCAGCGGCACATTTTCGCCCACGACGACCGGCAATGCCGCCCGCGCACCCCGCGCCACCCAGCCATCGACGACGGCCCTGACGTCCGGCTCATGCTTGATCGGCCAGCAAAAGGCGACCACCTCGGGCACCGGCAAAGCCGCCAAAAGATGCTCGACAATGCGCCCCGACAAGCCGGCATGTTCGGCATCGCTCAACGCCGCACGCCGCGCCACCATATCGCGCCGCAATCCCCGGCGCCAGGCCGTGTTATCCTCGTTCGGTTCCAGCATGGTTTAAATCTAGCATGAAGTTTCGCCTCTTCCTCGTCGGTCTTGTGGTTTCCTCTTCACTGTTCGCCCAAAACGGCAGTGACCTGGCTTTCCTGACCGCCCGCGACGCCTTCCGGGTCGGCGACATCAATAAGCTGGAGCGTGCCGCCAGCCAGCTCGGCAACCATGAGTTGACGCCATATGTCGAGAGTTACCGCCTCCGGATGTGGATGGAAAAGGGCGATCCAAGCAGCCTGCGCGACTTCCTGCAACGCAACGAGGGCAGCTTCGTTGCCGAAAGATTGCGCGCCGACTGGATTCGCTGGCAGGCCAGGCGTTTCGCTTGGAATGAGGTCGAGGCCGAGTATCCCAAACTGCTCGCTCCCGAACCGGAAGCCACCTGCTACTACCAGCAGGCCCGACTCGCCCACGATGAGCGCAGCGTCCTGATTGAAGCCGAAAAATTGTGGCTGACCATGCTCGAAGCACCGGAACCCTGCCGGCCGGTCCTCGATGCGCTGGTGGCCAGCCAGCGCCTGAGCGCCGACGATGTCTGGATACGTGCCCGCCGCCAGCTCGAGGCCAACCGCCCGAGCGGAACGAAAGCCACCCTGAACTATCTGCCGGATAGCCAGATACCGGAAGCCAAGGCCCTCGATAGTGCCCTTGGCAGCGCCATGAGCTATCTCGTCCGCCAGCCCGCCAACTGGTACAGCAGCCGGGCTGGCCGCGAACTCGCCATTTTCGCCATCCAGCGTCTGGCGACCAACGATCCGCGCGTTGCCGCCGACGAACTGGGAAAAATCAAGGGCAAGCTGCAAGAGTCCGAACGCCAGTGGGCCTGGAGCCAGATCGCCCTGCAGGCGGCCAAGAAACATCTCCCCGAATCGGTCGACTGGTATGCCAACGCCGGCACAATTCCCCTCTCCGACGAGGCCGCCCAGTGGAAGGTGCGCGCCGCGCTGCGCGCCCAGGAGTGGGGCGTCGTCCGCGACACCATTCAGGCCATGCCGCCGGCACTGGCCGCATTGCCGGAGTGGATCTACTGGCTGGGCCGCGCCCTGAAAGCCGGAGGCCGCACCACGGATGCCGACGCCCTGTTTGAAAAGATTGCCGACCAGACCAATTTCTACGGCAACCTGGCTGACGAGGAACTCGGCCGCACTGTCATGCCGCCGCCCAAGGCCAAGGCAACGTCCGCCGAAGAGCTGCAGGCCGCCCAGGACAACCCGGGCATCCGGCGTGCCCTGGCCTTCTTCCGCCTCGACCTGCGCACCGAGGCGGTCAAGGAATGGAACTGGGCCCTGCGCGGCATGGATGATCGCGAATTGCTCGCCGCCGCCAATCTTGCCAAGCGCAATCAGATCTGGGACCGAGCCATTAATACCGCGGACCGGACCAAAAACGAACATGATTTCTCGCTTCGCTTTCTCGCCCCCTACGGCGATACGGTGCGCCCGGCAGCCCAGAACCAGTCGCTCGACGATGCCTGGGTCTACGGCCTGATGCGCCAGGAAAGCCGCTTCATCACCAGTGCCAAATCCAACGTTGGCGCTTCCGGACTGATGCAGCTGATGCCGGCCACCGCCAAATGGGTCGCCAAGAAAATCGGCCTGCGCGACTTCAACCACGGGCACGTCAACAACACCGAAACCAATGTCCTGCTCGGCACCAGCTACATGCGCCTGGTTATGGAAAATCTCGACAACCACCCGGTGCTGGCATCGGCTGCTTACAACGCGGGTCCCGGCCGCGCCAAGAAATGGCGCGCCGAACGGCCGCTGGAAGGCGCCATCTACGCCGAAAGCATCCCGTTCAGCGAAACCCGGGATTACGTGAAGAAAGTCATGAGCAACGCGGTATATTATTCGGCCATCTTCAACGGCAAGCCTGATTCACTGAAAGCCCGCCTTGGCACCGTCGGTGCCAGGACCTCTGATGTCATGAAAGACGCCGACCTACCCTGAACACACCATGACAACGCAATCCGATTCCTTCGAAATTCTCCGCAATTGCCGGGCCCTGTTTTTGAAGCACCTGGGCACGCTGCTGCTGGATAGCGGCATCGTTTCCGGCAACGCGGTCCGCGCCATTCAGGATGGTGCCGGCGCCTACTTCGACGAAATGGTGTCGACCAGCCGCCGCGCCAGCTTTGCCGAGGAAGCCAGCGGCCTGACCTCATCGCGCATCACGCTGCTCGGGGAAGATGACCTGGAGCTGGGCATCCGCCTCGACAACCTGAGCGCCAAGCTGTTCGAAGCCACCGGCGGCGGCCTGTGGAAAGTCCACCTCCGCTTCGTCAGCCTGCTCAGGCGCCCCGATCTGCCGAATACCGACAATCCGGTCGGTCCGAAAGGCATCAGCCAGGGGTTGAATGCCATGTTTTCGGCATCAGGCGCCAGCAGCCTTGAAGAAAAGCTGACGCTCCTCGATCGCATCGAAGACTACCTGACCGGGAATCTCCCGGCACTCTATGCCGAAATCAATGATTTCCTCGATCGTGGCGGCGTCGTAGCGGCCCAGCCGAATATTGTCACCGCCCCGGAAAGCCCATCGGCCAAACATTCGGCAAAAACCGAAAGTGCCTTGCTGGCCCTGCAGCAAACCCTGCTTGCCCAGCTCCCCGGCGGGATCGAATCACTACCGAGCGCGACCGGCGCAAGGGGCGGGGCAGGCACCGTCCAGCTCAGTCAGGCCGCCCTGGAGCAACTCCTTTTCCGCCTCAACGAACTCGACCGCCACGGTGCGCTCCGGCCGCACGTCCGGAACGGCACCGTTCCAACCACGGAAAGCCTGATCCCCGAGCTGTTCGCTGGCGACAGCGGCAAACCGGGCTTGCCGACAACCCTGCGATCAACCGAACTGGGCATTCCGAGCACCGCCCGGGAAGGTCTCGCCATCGACACGCTGGCCGCGATTTTCGATGCAATCTTCAATAATCCGGCACTGCCGGATGCCTTGAAGGCAGCAATCTCCAGCCTGCAGATCACCCTGCTCAAGGTGGCGATGAAGGACCCCTCGCTCTTTACCGATGACCAGAACCCGGCCAGACTGCTACTCGATCGGATGGGACAGGCGGCCCTCGGCTTGCCGGCCGACGTACCGGCCCGGCACCCGATTTGTAGCCGCCTGTTCGAAATCGCCGCACAACTGCGTAGCGATTACAGCGGCGACATGGCGGTATTCCAAGGCGCTTTGGCCAAGCTGGACGTCCTGATCAGCGAGCGCAACCAGGCAATCGCCCAAGCGGCAAACGCCTACCTGCCCCTGTTGCGCCAGCTTGATCGGCGCGACGAGGCAGCGGTGCACACCCGACAGGTCCTCGACAAGCTATTCAAGCGCGAGCCGCCGGAAAGCATTCGCACCTTCCTCGACCAGTCGTGGCGCAAGATACTGCAGATGGTCTGGCTCGAACATGGAGCGGAAAGCAGCCAATGGCAGGCACACGTCACCGCCGTCGATGAATTGCTGTGGTCGTTCCAGCCAAAAACCGATCCCGAGCAGCGCAAGACCCTGGCTCAGCACCTGCCGAGCATCCTCAAACTGCTCAAGGCGGGCATGGAACGCATCGGATTGTCGGCACAGGCCCAGGCGGCTTTCCTGGACGAGTGTTTCATGCTGCAGACCCAGGCGCTACGCACGGCATCGATGCCGGCCACCGAGACCGGAGCATCGCCGGCAATCGCCCCTCCCGAACTGCCTTCCCCGATCGTTCCACCGACGATAGGCGAAGTGCAGTCCGGCTCGCTGATCTTGACGACGCTGGACTTCCCCGATTTTCAACCGGGACCGACCCGTGCGCTCCCCTGCGCCGTGGGCGACTGGCTGGAAGTGCAGATCGAGTCCGGGAAAACACGGCTTGGCCGCCTCTGCCACATCAGCGCTAAAAGTCAGCGGAGCCTGCTTTTCAATCCGGATATCGGCCTTGCCCTGGCCATCCATCCGGCCATTCTCGATCACCGCTTGCACACCGGAAAAGCCAGCATCGCTTCTGTCAGCTCGCTGTTCGAAGCGGCCGCCAGCCAGGCCCTGCAGAAAACTGCCGGCTAGCGTGGCCGCAGAACAGGAAGTTAGGACACAGGCACGCCCGAAAAACGTCAAATTGCCTTAAAATCGCGGTTTTACGAATCAAGTTTCCGGGGTTCCAAATGGACATCAAGAAGGTCTTGCTGCTGGGGGGTAGCGGTTTCGTCGGTACCTACATCGCCAACCGCCTGTCGCAACGCGGTATCGAAGTCACCGTACCGACACGCCGCCGCGAGCGGACCAAGGCGCTGATCATGCAGCCGGGCGTCGATATGCCGGAAGCCGACATCAACTGCGAAGCGACGCTGACCGAGCTGATGCGCGGCCACGACGCCGTGATCAACCTGGTCGGCATCCTGCACAGCCGCGACGTCAAGCTGCCCTACAGCGACGATTTCGCCCAAGCCCATGTCGAACTGCCGAAGAAGATCATCGCCGCCTGCAAGGCCACCGGCGTCCGTCGCCTGGTGCACATGAGTGCCCTCAAGGCCGACCCCAAGGGCCCGTCCGAATACCTGCGCTCCAAGGGCGATGGCGAAGCCGTGGTCCTCGCCGCTCAAGGCGAACTGAACGTCACGGTATTCCGCCCGTCAGTCATCTTCGGCCTTGGCGACTCATTCCTGTCCAGCTTTGCCAAAGTCCTCAAGAAGCTGCCCTTCTTCCCCCTCGGCTTCGGCCAGGCGCGCTTCCAGCCCGTCTGGGCGGCCGATGTCGCCGACGCTTTCGTCGACAGCCTGGGCGATTCCTCGACCTTCGGCCAGGCCTACGAACTGGTGGGCCCAAAGATCTACACGCTGCGTGAACTGGTCGATTACACCAAGGAATTGACCGGCAGCAAAGCCACCATCGTTGCCCTCTCCGAAGGCTGGGCCTATCTGCAGGCCGGCCTGATGTGGCTGGCCCCGCAACCAATGCTGTCACCGGACAACCTGCGTTCGATGGAAGTCGACAGCGTCTGCGAAGGTCCGTGGCATGCACCGGCGAACTGGCGCCCGACCGCGCTGGAAGCAATCGCGCCGACCTACATCGCCCTCAACACGCCGAAGGGCAAGCTCGACAGCTTCCGCTTCCGCGCCGGCCGCTGAGGCCGCGTTCCCGGCCGTGCAGATATTCATCGTCGGCGGCGCCGTCCGTGACGAACTGCTCGGCCGGCCCAATGCCGACCGCGATTACGTCGTCGTCGGCGCCACACCGGAAGCCATGCTGGCGCAGGGTTTCCGGCCGGTCGGCAAGGATTTCCCGGTGTTCCTGCATCCGGCAACGCACGAGGAATACGCGCTTGCCCGCACCGAGCGCAAAACCGGGCACGGCTATCACGGCTTCGCCTTTCACGCGGCACCGGATGTCACCCTCGAAGACGATCTCGCCCGCCGCGACCTGACCATCAACGCCATGGCCAGGGCAGCCGATGGCACGCTGATCGACCCCTTCCACGGTCAACGCGATTTAACGGCAAAAATTCTCCGCCACGTCGGCCCGGCCTTTGCCGAAGATCCGGTCCGCATCCTGCGCATCGCCCGCTTCGCAGCGCGCTTCAGCGACTTCTCGGTGGCCCCGGAAACACTGACCCTGATGCGCGATATGGTGGCCGACGGCGAAGTCGACCATCTGGTCGCCGAACGCGTCTGGCAGGAACTGGCCAAGGGGTTGATGGAAAGCCGGCCGTCACGGATGTTCGAGGTCTTGCGCGAGTGCGGGGCGCTGGCCCGGCTGCTGCCGGAAGTCGACGCCCTGTTCGGCGTGCCGCAGCGGGCCGATTACCATCCGGAAATCGATACCGGCATCCATACGCTGATGGTCGTCGACCAGTCGGCACAACGCGCTTTCTCCTTGCCAGTACGTTTTGCTGCGCTGACCCACGATCTTGGCAAGGCAGAAACCCCGACCAACATCCTGCCGCGCCATATCGGCCATGAGGAACGCAGCGTCCGCCTCAGCGAGCAACTCAGCGAACGCCTGCGCGTGCCCGGCGATTGCCGCGAGCTCGCCCTGCTGATGGCCCGCTATCACGGTAACATCCACCGGGCGGCCGACCTCAAGGCAAGCACCATTGTCACGCTGTTCGAAAAAACCGACGCCCTGCGCCGGCCGGAACGCTTCCAGCGGCTGCTCGACGCCTGTCTGTGCGACTATACGGGACGCCTCGGCTGGGAGAACCGGCGCTACGACAGTCCGACCCACCTGCTGACCGCGCTCGCTACGGTCAACGCCGTGGCAGCGGCAAAAATCGCAGCGGACTGTACGGAGCGGGCAAAAATTCCCGAACGCATTCACGCCGCCCGGGTCAGCGCCGTCAGGCAGTTGCTAAATGAGGCGGGAGAGCAACCAGAGCAACAATGAAAAAATGAGCGTCGACGCCACCGGAAACGTGTAGTCCCGACCACGAAACCGGAAGGCAAAATCCCCCGGCAGTTGGCCGAATCGAATGAAACGCGCCAGATGCGGGCCGATGATGCCCAGCAGGAAAATCGCGATTACCAGCGTCAGTATCCACTTCAGCATTTTGCCTTGCGCCGCAGGGTGAAACCCGCATTAAATCACGCCTCACCCCCCAACCGACCGCCATGCTAAAAACTCAAATCATCGAAGGCCTCGAAGTCTTCTCCTGCCAGCCCCCGGATCCGTCTGCCAAGCCGCCGCTCCTCTTCGTGCACGGCGCTTTCGCCGGCGGCTGGATGTGGACCGAAACCTTCATGCCCTTTCTTGCCCAAGCAGGCTATCCATGCCATGCGCTGTCATTGCGCGGCCACGGTGGCAGTTCGGGACGCGAGCATATCGGCTGGCACTCGATCGCCGATTACGTCGATGATGTGAACAAGGTCGTCGACTGGCTTGACCAGGCACCGATCCTGATCGGCCACTCGATGGGCGGCTTCGTCGTCCAGAAATACCTGGAACACCGCGATGCCCCGGCGGTCGCCTTGCTCTGCTCTGTGCCGCCGCAAGGTCTGATCGCCTCCCAGTTCCACCTGATGTTGCAGAAACCGCAGCTGTTCCTCGAAATCAACCGGATCATGGAAGGCCAATACACCGATACCGAGACCCTGCACGAAGCGCTATTCGCCGGCGAGATCGACGAAGCGATGCTGGCCACCTGGGTTACCCGGATGCAACCCGAGTCGCACCGGGCACTCTGGGACATGTCGATGTTCAGTCTCCCCAATCTCTTCGCCATGCACCGGCCACCGATGCTGATTCTCGGCGCCGAGCAGGACGTTCTGGTACCGGCCTTCCTGGTCCAGACGACAGCCCAGACTTACGGAGAACACGCCCACATCTTCCGGGGGATGGGCCACGCGGTGACCCATGAAAAGGAGTGGCCGCACGTAGCGGCTACCCTGCGCGACTGGCTGGAAAAAATCAGGCCTTGACGTCGATCGTGTTACCGAGATTGGGCGGGTTGCTTGGCGCCTGCGGCAAGCCTTGCAAAAGTTGCAGCGCACTCTGGGCTTGCATATCGATGGCCTTCTTGAGCACCTGCAAACCCACGGCATCATTGGCCGCTACCTGAGTCAGGGCGGTGCTCAGGCTGCCTACGGAAGAAATATCCATCTTGCGCTAGCTCCAAATCGGACACATCATTGGAACAGTGTAGTCGACATATTGACCTGCTGAATGAGCAAATCTGAAAATTCCAGCCCGCTATCCGCCATCGTCGAGGCCATTCGCGCCAAACGCGACCGCAAGTCCGCCATTGGCACGGCGGAAGAAATTGCAGCATTGGAAGCCGCGCTACTGGCCGATATCGAGAGTTTCGACCTCGATGCCGCCGAGCGGCGGGCCCGGCGCGAATATCTGACCAACTCCGGTGCGGGCATGGTCGATCCGACACTCGTTTTTCCCGAGATCGTTCCAACCGAAGCGGCAGCCACGCTCCCCGAGGAGCGGGTGGCGAGCAATGCCGCCACAGCGGCGCTCCCGTCCGCCACGAAACCCGAAGCCAGCAACAACCTGCTCGACCAGTTGCGCCAGCAAGCCGAATTGCGCCAGCGCGAAATTCACAGCGCGCTTACCGAACGCACCTCGACCAACGAAGCCATCGACCAGGCTCTGAAACACCTGTTTTTTTACCTGCACGAACTGGTCCAGCAACTGAATATCCTGAAGCCGGACATTCCGCGCGACTACCCCCTGATCGAGCAGACGGTGCTGAACCAGCTGGTCTGGCAGGAAGGCTTCGCCGATTACCGGACGCAGAGCCAAAGCGCCGGCGCCCTGGTGGAACTGGTGACCTTCTCCTACCACCTGAAGGGCAATGGCTCCCTGCATGTCGAGCGCGATGGTCCGTTGGTCGAACGCTTCCGGACCACTCTTTTCGATTTCGGCCTGCCGTTTACCTGCAAGGAATTCAAGAACGATCGTCGCTACGTCGAGAGGGCAGAATTCGAGATCCGCAGCGAAGTCAGCGTCAGCGCCCGGTGGCGGGCCGATTTTGCCAAAGGGGTCATCGTCCTCGAAACACGCAATCTCGAACGTCTGGGCAGCGCCCTATACACGCTCCGGCCACAGGCCATCGATCAGGCACTGCTTGAAGACTTTGGCCGCCTCGTCATCAGCCAGCCCAACCACTTTCGCGAGCTGGCCAAGCGCGAATAAAACTACAAGCGCCGGCTCTGGTCGCCACTGGCGAACCCAAGCAGGGGCTCGTCGACGCCGCGACCAATGGCGATCACCTTGAACAGTTCTCCCATCTCGTGCGGCATGAGCAGCTTGCCGACCGCTGCTGCCGCCCGAATGTATTCGGCCGTGCCGTTGGGAATCGTTGCCAGCCGCTCGAGAATCCCGCAATTGAGCAGAAACTGCCCCTGGCTGGTGTAGCCAAGCAGTTCCAGCCCGCTCGCATGAGCGGCGGCAATTACTGCCGTGAAATCGACGTGGACCGTGACATCCTGCAAACCAGGCAGATAAAACGGATCGGGATGCGCGTGGTGACGGTAGTGGCACATCAGGGTGCCGCGACCCCGCTGCTGGTGGTAGAACTCGCGCCTTGGAAAACCATAGTCGACCAGCAGCAGGGCGCCTTTTTTCAGGCGATGCCCCCATTCGGCAGCCCAGGCTCCAACGGCAAGACTAATCTCGCTTTCAAAACCGGGCGGCAGGCTGCATTGCACCCCAATTTGTTCGGCGGCAGCGAGCAGGGCGCCGCTGGCCGGGCGCTCGTTCCAAGTGAAACGGCCGGCGGCATCGACGCTTACGCCACGCTCGAAAATGCCGTCTTCCCGCCAGGCAACAACCTGGGCCGGCATAGCATCGAGCAATTCGTTGGCGACGACGACGCCAGAAAAAGTCTCCGGTAGACGGTCCAACCACTCGACCCGGGGCAGCAAGTGGGGAACGACGGCGGCGATTGTTTGCTGCTGCCGCTGGCGCAGATCGGCGGAGAGATCAAGGATGTAATAACGCTCGGGCAACTGGCCCGCCTCCTCCAGAGTCAGCAGCAAGTCGGCCGCCAGGCGCCCGGAACCCGCCCCCACTTCCAGGATGATCGGGGCCGATTCGCACATTACCTGCGCCACTTGCCGGGCCATTGCCTGGCCGAACAAGGCCGTCATTTCCGGTGCCGTGACAAAATCCCCGGCGGCCCCGAATTTTCGCGCCCCGGCCGTGTAATAGCCCAGCCCCGGGGCATACAGCACCCGTTCCATGAAACGGCCAAACGACATCCAGCCACCCGCTGCGGCAATTTCATCGACGATGGCCTGTTGCAGATGCTGGCTATGGCTCAAGGCCTCCGGTGCAGGAGTTGGCAGATTATTCATGGCAAGTTCAAAAAGGGTCGATTTTACGGCCAGGGCGCACATATCTCCGCCCCCTATGCTATTTTTCCAGTCTACCCCTATTGGCGAGATCGACTCATGCACGTCAAACAGGCCATCATCCGCCAGCCTTCCGAGTTGCCCGTCGCACTTGCCCAGCTCGAAGATCATGGCGCCGATCTGCTGCTGCTTTTTGGTAGTGTCGAACACCTCAAGCGCAGCGAGCTGGCGGAATCCCTGCACCAGGCGTTCCCGGGGGCCCGCCTGCTTGGCTGCTCGACGGCGGGAGAGATTTCACCCGAAGGGGTCGATGATGGCACCTGCTCGATCACCGCGGTCAAATTCGATCAGGTTCGCCTCAACGAAGCCAGCACCCAACTGTCCGGCATGGACGATTCCTTTGCCGCCGGGGAACGGCTCGGCAAGCAGCTTGCTGCGGTCGACCTCAAGGCAGTGCTGGTTTTCGGGCCCGGCGTGCAGATCAATGGCAGCGCCCTGGTCAACGGTATCGCCAGCAGGATCGACAGCGGCATTCCGATTACCGGCGGCCTAGCGGGTGACGGCGGCGCTTTCCGGGAAACCTGGACCATTGGCCGGGAAGGGGTGGCCCATGACAAGGTGGTCGCGCTCGGCTTGTGCGGCGACCAGCTGCGCTTTGGCCATGGCTCTTTCGGCGGCTGGGAAGCCTTCGGTCCTGCCCGCAAGGTCACGCGCTGCGAAGGAAACGTGCTTTACGAACTGAATGGCGAACCGGCGCTGGACATCTACAAGCGCTATCTAGGCGAACGAGCCAAGGATCTACCGGCGTCCGGGCTGCTGTTTCCGTTTGCCATGCTCGGCGAAGACCACAACGCCATCGGGCTGATCCGCACTATCCTGGGTATCGACGAAAAGGCCGGCAGCCTGACGCTGGCCGGTGAAATCGACCCCCAAGGCTATTTGCGCCTGATGCATGCCAGTACCGACAAACTCGTTCATGGCGCCGAAGCGGCGGCCGAAGCAGCGGCGGCAATGTTGGCGTCGCCGGCGCAATGCCTCGCCATCCTGGTCAGTTGCGTCGGCCGCAAGCTGGTGATGGGCAGCCGGGTAGACGAGGAAGTCGAAGCCGTCGGCGAGGTTTTCGGCCATCGGGCCATCCTGACCGGCTTCTATTCCTACGGCGAGATCAGTCCCTTCACCCCGGGTGCCTCATGCAAGCTGCACAACCAGACGATGACCATCACCTGCCTGGGTGAGAACTAAGCCGGCCGCCATGCAAAAAACCCTTCTGCGCCAACTCAAACGCAGCATCGGCATTACCAGCGAAGCCGAACTGGCGGACTTGCTGGCCACGATGAACGCGGCGGCGGCATTGGCCGATCCTGCCCTGCAAGGCCTGCTCAAGGGATTCGGTGATCTGCTGGCGCGGGTGGACGCCAGCTACGAGCAATACGAACGCGATCTCGACCTGCGCACACGCAGCCTGGAGATTTCGTCGGCCGAACTGTCGGAGAGCAATGAACAACTGCGCCTATCGCTGGCCGGACGCGACAATGCGCTGCGCTCGTTACGCAGGACAGTACGCAATCTGCTGCCCGACGAGCAGCCCCCGGATGTATCGGAGACGCTGGCCGATGAAGATATCAGCGCCCTGTCCAGGCGCATTGCCAGCCTCGTCACCGACAGCGAACTGGGCCGCCGCGAACTGGCCAACCAGAAATTCGCCCTCGACCAGCATGCCATCGTCAGTATCACGGATACCCGTGGCAACATCCTGTATGCCAATGATCGATTTTGCGAAATCAGTGGCTATTCCCGTTCCGAACTGCTTGGCCTGAACCATCGGATCGTCAAATCCGGCCTCCATCCACCGGATTTTTACAGCGACATGTGGCAGACCATTTCCCTCGGCCAGGTCTGGCGGGGGGAAGTCTGCAACCGGGCCCGCAACGGTGACTTGTACTGGGTCAGCGCCACCGTCGTCCCCTTGCTCGACGCCCGCGGGGCGCCGGAGCAATACATCGCGATCAGGACCGACATCACCGATCGCAAGCGCATGGAAACGCAACTTTCCGAACAACTGCATCTGGTCGAGGAACTGATCGAGGCCATTCCCCTCCCGGTCTACCTGAAAGACAACAACGGGCATTACTTGCGCCTTAACCGGGCCTTCGAACTATTCTTCAAGACCCCTCGCGAAAACCTGATCGGCCGCACCCTGCACGATCTCCTGCCGCCGGAGGAGGCCTTGATCCATGTCGAAAAGGATATTCAGCTCTTCGCCACGAAAGGGACCCAGTCCTATGAAGCCGTGGTTCGAAGCCGGGATGGCGCAACGCACGAAACCATGTACCGCAAGGCGGTTCTGACCCGCCGCGATGGTAGCGTTTCCGGCCTGCTCGGCGTAATTGTCGATATTACGGAGCGCAAGCAGGTGGAGCGGGAAGTAATGCGCGCCAAGGAAGCCGCGGAAGCCGCCAACCGGGCAAAAAGCGACTTTCTCGCCAACATGAGCCACGAAATTCGGACGCCGATGAACGGCGTCATCGGGATGACCGATCTGGCCCTGGAAACCGCGCTGACCACAGAGCAGCGTGAATATCTGAACATCGCCAAGTCATCGGCCGAATCTCTGCTGACCATCATCAACGACATTCTCGATTTCTCGAAGATCGAAGCCGGCAAACTGCTGGTCGAGCACATCACCTTCGACCTCCACCATCTGATCGCCGACACGCTGAAACCACAGGCTATCCGCGCCCACAAAAAAGACCTCGAACTGATCAGCGAGGTGCTCCCTGACGTGCCGCGCCATGTCGCGGGCGACCCCAGCCGCCTGCGGCAGGTGCTGGTCAATCTGCTTGGCAATGCCATCAAATTCACCCCGGCCGGAGAGGTTGTCCTGACCACCACGCTGCTGAAGGTACAGAACGGACACGCCGTCATTCACTTCGCCGTCCGCGATACCGGCATCGGCATCGCACCCGCCAAGCAGGAACTGATTTTCGATGCATTCTCTCAGGAGGACAGTTCGACGACGCGAAAATACGGCGGCACCGGACTTGGACTTTCGATCTGCCGCCGCCTGGTCGAACTGATGGGCGGCCACCTGTGGCTGGACAGCCAGTGCGGCAAAGGCAGCACCTTCCATTTCTCCATCGAGCTGCAGTTGGCCGAAGCATCGGCCTCCCTCCCGGACAAGCCGGTCGAGTGGGGAAAGCGGCACCTTCTCGTCGTGGACAACAACGCCACCCAGCGCGAGGTTCTTTGGCGCATGCTGGACAATCTGCAGGTCAGCAGCGAGGCCGTCGACTCCGGGGCGGCGGCACTGGAACTGCTGCGCCGAGACCCCCAGCGCTTTGATGCGATCCTCCTCGATACCCGGATAGCCGACATGGACGGCGATGCACTGGCCCGCCGCCTGCATCGGGAGCAGGCCGCTCTGCCGCCAATATTGATGCTCTCTTCCGCGGCCCTGCACAACGGCGCGCAGCGGACCCAGGAAACGGGGATCGCCGGCTACTTGACCAAGCCGGTCTCGGCTGACGAATTGCGGCTGGCACTTGGCGCTATCTTCGAGTCGACGGCAGGATCAGCCATGCTCCCCTGCGAGATGGGCAACCGAGTCCTGGACGAAGCGCAGCCTGCCCTGCGCATCCTGCTCGTCGAAGATCACCCGACGAACCAAAGGCTGGCACTCGGACTGCTCGACAAGTGGGGGCACCAGGCAACGCTTGCCCGGAACGGTCAGGAAGCCATCGATATTCTGGCCACGCACACCTTCGATCTGATTCTGATGGACATGCAGATGCCGGTCATGGGCGGCATCGAGGCTACCCAACGCATTCGCTCCCGGGAAGCGGAGGACGGAGTTGGCCACACACCGATCATCGCCATGACCGCAGCCGCCCTGGCGGACGACCGCGAGGCCTGCCTGACCGCCGGGATGGACGACTATCTGGCGAAACCGATCAAGGTCAAGGAACTGCGGGACAAACTGCAGCTCTATTGCCAAGCCCCCTGATTTGCGAGAGAAAATCGCCGCCCTCATCGCCGACACAAGGTAAACTGCTCGTTTTTTGCGGTCGACCGTAGCACCCGGGCCATTTGCTCCGGCCAACGGCAAGCACCGTCGGACACACCGTCCATTCACTGGCACCATGACGATTTCCAATACCCTGCAAAAACTGCGCAAAACCCTCGAAAGCCGAACCGGCAAGGCCATCATGGACTTCAACATGATCGAGGAGGGCGATACCGTCCTCGTCTGTGTCTCCGGCGGCAAGGACTCTTACACACTGCTCGCCATGCTGATGGCCCTGCAGCAACGGGCACCGGTCAAGTTCCGCCTGATCGCAATGAATCTCGACCAGAAGCAGCCCGGTTTTCCAGCCGAGGTGCTGCCCCGTTATTTCGAATCGATCGGAATCGAACACCGGATCGTCGAGGCCGACACCTACTCGGTGGTCAAAGAAAAAATCCCGGAAGGCAAGACGACCTGCTCGCTCTGTTCGCGCCTGCGCCGAGGCATCATCTACCGCACCGCGAAGGAACTCGGCGCCAACAAAATCGCCCTCGGCCATCACCGCGACGACATGGTGCATACGCTGTTCCTCAACCTCCTATTCGGCGGCAAGCTCAAAGCCATGCCTCCCAAACTGGTGACCGATGACCAGGCCCATGTCGTGATTCGGCCGCTGGCCTATTGCGCCGAAGCCGATATCGCCAAGTTTGCCCGCGGCATGGAGTTTCCGATCATCCCCTGCAATTTGTGCGGCTCGCAAGACAACCTGCAACGGAAAAAAATACGGGAAATGATGCAAGACTGGGACAACCGCTTCCCGGGACGTACCGAATCCGTTTTCACGGCCATGCAAAATATCGTTCCCTCCCATCTGGCCGACAACGCACTGTTCGACTTCCGGGGATTAACGCTGGATACCGAGGTCGCAGAAGGCGATATCGTCTTCGACAGCCCGGAAATGCCGATGATGGGAACGATCGCAGTACGCCAAACCGCTTAATGCATTAGCCGTGCAGTCATCATATAATCGAAACGGTCAATAATGATGGATATGCGGCGGGCGATGAGTTCCACGCAACGTAAATTGGTCGTGATGTTCGCCGATGTTTCGGGCAGCACGGCATTGTTCGAGCGCCTTGGCGACAAGGAGGCTATGCACGCCGTCGAACGCTGCCTGAAGCGCATGACACGCTCCGTCGATGGCTACAAGGGACGTACGATCCAGATCGTGGGCGACGAATTGCTCGGCGCCTTCGAAACCGGCGAGGAGGCCTGCCAGGCGGCCATCGACATGCAGCAGCGTATCGCCGATCTGCCCCCCGTTTCAGGTCTCAAACTGACTATCCGCATCGGACTGCATGTCGGCACGGTCACCGATGACGGCGCCAAGCTGAGCGGCCCGGCCATCACGACGGCCGCCCGTATTGCCGGCCTGGCCAGGCGGGATCAGATACTGTGCAGTTCCCTGATGGTCACCGAGTTGCCGCAACCCAGCAGCATCACCGCCGATCCCATGCCCAACCTCGGTACCGTCGCCGAAGAAGGTACGGCGCTGCCGCTCTTCCAGATTCACTGGCCGAGCTATCAGGGGGCCGGTTCCTATCCGCAATCCGCTTTGGGTCCCCAGAGCAGCTTGCCGGTCGGGCGACTGTGCGTTCGCCATCACGACAAGGCCTATCTGCTTGACGACAAGACGCCGATACTGACCATCGGCCGCGATCTCACCAACAAGCTGCTGATCGACGACCGCAAGGCCTCGCGCCAGCATGCCCGCGTCGAAAGGCGCGGTGACGGCTACTACCTGGTCGATAGCAGCACCAACGGCACTTTTGTCCTGCTTTCCGGACGCCAGGAAATCATGGTTCGGCGTCACGAGATTCAGCTCGACGGTAAAGGCCGGATCAGCTTCGGCACTACGGGCAACGACCCCTCGGCCGATAGCGCCGAATTCGAGCACCTGTAAACGCAATCCGGCCATCCTCAGATGGCCGGATTCGCACCTGACAGCTTTGATTACTTGGCAGCGGCGTCAGCCATGCACTTTTTCATGAAACTGTTCTTGGCGGCCCCCGCCAGCTTCTTTTCCTTGGCCGTCGCGGCACAGGCAGCATTTTCCGGTGGCATCCCGGCATCTGCCATGCATTTCTTCATGAAGCTGTTCTTGGCAGCCCCCGCCAGTTTCTTTTCGGCAGCACGGGCAGCACAATCATCGGCCGCATAAACATTCGAAGCCGCAAACGCAACAAGCAGCAATCCGATTAGTTTCTTCATTGAATGTCCCCTTGGTTAGGTTGAATTGGCCAAGGCACTATCAGCTATTCATGCGTCATCGTCAAGCATGACGCGCTGCTGGCGATCCATGAAATCCTGCATGCTGTCGATGCCGCGCAACTGCAGGATGGTGTTGCGTACGGCAGCCTCGAGCAAGACCGCCAGGTTACGGCCGGCGGCCACCGGGATGACCACCTTGCGGATCGGTACGCCGAGCACTTCCTGGGTCTGGGCATCCAACGGCAGGCGGGGGGCATCTGCGGCGGCAGAGGTTTTTTGCAGATGCACGATCAGCTTCAGCTTCATTTTCCGGCGGGAGGCTGTTTCGCCAAAGATCGTCCGGATATTCAGCAAGCCCAAGCCGCGTACTTCGAGAAAATCGCGCAGCATTCCCGGGCAACGACCTTCGATGGTGGTCGGCGCGATCCGGGCCATCTCCACGACATCATCGGCCACCAGACCATGGCCACGGGAAATCAGTTCGAGCGCCAGTTCCGACTTGCCAACACCAGAATCGCCGGTGATCAGCACCCCCATGCCAAGGACGTCCATGAACACGCCATGCAGGCTAACGGTATCGGCCAGTCTGGCCGACAGGTAGATGCGCAGCAGGTCGATCACGGCCGAACACGGCTTGGGCGAATAGATCAGGGGGGTTGCGGACTGGGTACAGATTTCAGTCAGCAGGGGAGGCGGGACCAAGCCATCGGCGACGATGACGGCCGGTGGCTGTGCCGCGAGAAGATCGCTAAACATCTGCCCGAAGCGGCGCTCTGCGATGCGCATGGCCCAGTCGTATTCAGCCAGCCCCATGACCTGCAGGCGCTCTGGGTGGATGATATTGATGTGGCCGACGAGATCAGCGCCGTAATTGTTCGAGCCCTTGATCTCGATCCGCCGGTCGGCTTGGTGATTGCTGGTCCAGTTCAACAGCAGCTTTTCGCGGTTGTCCTCGTAAAGCTGCACCAAGCTGACATAGCGCACGACGGTGGGTCAGGCCTGGAAGAGTTCGACAACGGCTGCCGGATCGGTGGCGGCCAGGAGTTTTTCCCGGAATGGCCTTTCGGCAAAACGTTGGGCCAGTTCGGACAGAATCTGCAAATGCTGTTCGGTCGCCTGTTCCGGCACCAGCAGAACAAATAGCAGATTGACCGGTCGGCCATCGGGTGAATCAAATGGTACCGGCGTGGCCAGACGCATGAATGCGCCGGCTGCCTGCTTCAGCCCCTTGATGCGGCCATGGGGAATGGCAACACCCTGGCCCAGGCCGGTGGAGCCCAGCTTCTCGCGGGCAAACAGGCTGTCGAAAATCGTAGACCGTGCCAGTCCGAGCCTGGCTTCGAAAAGCATGCCGGCTTGTTCAAATACCCGCTTTTTGCTGCTGGCATCAAGATCAAGCAATACCTGTTCGGCAGACAGAAGGTTGGTTAGGGGGTTCATAAGGGAGGTGGAAATTGCAATGGCCGCAGCCTGGATAGCTGCGGCCGGTCAGCGCTTATTCAGCGGCATGCAGTCCGGGCTTGTCACCGCGATGGTGATCCTGGAGTTTCTGCTTGTATTTCTGAACCTGGCGGTCCAGCTTGTCGAACATGGCGTCAATGGCGGCGTAAAGATCGTCGCCGGATTCCTCGACATGCATGTCCTTGCCCGGCACATGCACAGTCACTTCCGCCTTCTGCTTCAATTTCTCGACGGACAGAACCACACTGACACCGGTTACCTTTTCGAAATGACGGAGCACCGGGTCCAGCTTGTTTTCGACGTACTCATTCAGCGCCGGCGTAACTTCGATGTGGTGACCACTGATCTGCAGATTCATTTTTTCTCCTCTCTCTACAGGGTCTTGCGTAAATTGACCGGCGGGATGTTGAGCGACTCGCGGTATTTGGCAACCGTCCGTCGGGCAACTACGATTCCCTGCTGGCCTAGTATTTCGGATAATTGACTATCCGACAAGGGCTTCTTGCCATCCTCGGCTGCAATCAATTGCTTGATCAGGGCGCGGATGGCCGTGGCAGAACACGCCCCACCGGTATCGGTGGCAACGTGGCTGCCAAAGAAGTATTTCAGTTCGAAAATACCGCGCGGTGTCGCCATGTATTTCTGGCTGGTTACCCGCGATACGGTCGACTCGTGCAGGCCGAGAATATCGGCGATCTCGCGCAGGACCAGCGGGCGCATGGCGACTTCGCCGTGTTCGAAGAACTGGCGCTGACGGTCGACAATGGCCTGCGTCACACGATGAATGGTCTCGAAACGCTGCTGAACGTTCTTGATCAGCCAGCGCGCTTCCTGCAGCTGAGTGGACAGATTGCCGTTACCGCGCCGCTGCTTGGCAAGGATTTCAGCGTACAGGCGATTGATCCTCAAGCGCGGGTAGGCATCCGGATTGATGTAGGCCGTCCACTTGCCCTTCAGTTTTTTGACGATGACGTCCGGCGTTATGTAACGCGCCTCGATTTGCGCATAGCCGGCACCTGGCCGCGGATTGAGGCTGGTGATCAGGGTATGCGCGGCTTTCAGCGCTTCGTCATCGCAGCCGGTCAGGCGACGGATCTTGGCAAAATCACGGGCGGCGAGCAGATCGAGGTGTTTTCCGACGATGGTCAGCGCCAGCGTCCGCTCGGGACTGGCCGGCAGCACTTTCAGTTGCAGGCTCAGACATTCCTGCAGGTTGCGGGCACCGATACCGATCGGGTCAAAATTCTGGATATGGCGCAGGGCGATTTCCAGTTCTTCGATTTCAATCTCGTATTCCGGCGGCAGGGTTTCCCATAGCTCGACCAGCGGCGCCGACAGATAGCCGTCGTCGTCGAGCGCCTCGATCAGGAAGCGCACCAGGCTGCGGTCGCGTTCCGAAACCTGGGTCATGCCCAGTTGCCAGCCGAGGTGATCGCGTAGACTGACATTGGCGGCGTGGACGTCGTGAGCGTCGCTGTCGTCGTCCTCGTCGCGGCCGGCGCCGGTAAAGGTGCCGGCATCGGAAGCCCAGCGGTCGTCATCGACCTCCGCCGGCGCCGACGGCACGTCCTGCTCACGGTCATCGCGGGCGTCCCGTTCCTCCCGCTCGGCGCGCTGCTCGCGCTCGCCTTCGGAAGATTGCGGGGCATCGAACTGCTGTGCCGCCGAAAAATTTTCGCCGCCGTGCTCGTCCTCGCGTTCAAGCATCGGGTTTTCCAGCAGGTAGCGCTCGATTTCCTGCTGCATCTCGACCGTCGACAACTGGAGAAGCTTGATCGACTGCTGGAGCTGAGGGGTCAGCGCCAGGTGCTGGGATAGTTTTAGCTGGAGGGCAGGCTTCATCGGTCGGGATCGGATAGGTCAGTCGGTCAGAGCCTGAAATGCTCGCCGAGATAAACCTTCCGTACGCTTTCATTATTCACGATTTCGGCTGGCCGTCCAGCAGCGAGTACATTGCCGGCATTGATGATGTAAGCGTGGTCGCAGATACCCAGTGTCTCGCGTACGTTGTGATCGGTGATCAGCACGCCGATGCCGCGCTCCTTGAGGAAACGGATGATTTTCTGGATTTCCAGCACGGCGATCGGATCGACGCCGGCAAACGGTTCGTCAAGCAGGATGAAGCGCGGGTTGGTGGCCAAGGCGCGGGCAATCTCGACCCGCCGCCGTTCGCCGCCGGACAGGGCCGAGGCATTGACGTGGCGGACATGGGCGACATGCAGCTCGCTGAGCAGACCTTCCAGACGGTCATTCAGCTCCGCTTCGGGTAATTTCAGCAGTTCAAGGACGGCGCGGATATTTTCTTCGACGTTGAGCTTGCGAAAAACCGAGGCTTCCTGCGGCAGGTAGGACAGGCCGAGACGGGCGCGGCTGTGCATCGGCAGGTGGGTCAGGCGTTCGTCGTCGATATGGACATCGCCGCCGTCGGCCGCGACCAGCCCGACAATCATGTAGAAACAGGTCGTCTTGCCAGCGCCGTTCGGACCGAGCAGGCCGACAACTTCGCCGGATTTGACCTCGAAGGAAACGTCCTCGACCACCGTCCGCGCCTTGTAGCGCTTTTTCAGGTTATGGGCCGAGAGCGTGGCGACTGGACTGTTCATTGATCGGCTCCGCGCATGACCCGACGAATGGCATCGCCGGAAAAGCCGCGATATTGCAGGAAACGCATCTGTTTGGCACGTTCTTCGGGCGAGGCCGGCAGCTGGCCGAATTTTTTCGCCCAGATCGCCCGGCAACGCTCGGTCTCGTCACCGGCTTCGGGCAGGGCCGTGGCAATGTCGTCATCGTCGACGCCCTTTTGCCGCAACTCCTGCTGCAGCCGGGCATTGCCGTAACGGCCGCCGCGCGCCACGACGCGCTGGGCGGCGTAGCGCTGGTCGGAGAGCAGGCGTTCGCTTTGCAGGGTGGCGATCACGTGGTCGAGTTCTTCTTCCGATTCGGCATGGGCGGCAAGCTTGCTCTTCAACTCCGCCCGGCTGTAGTCACGCCGGGTCAGGAGTTGCAGGGCGCGGACGCGCAGATCAGGCATCCGGCTTGACCGCCTTGACCGGCTTGATGACATTGGTGCTGGCTGCCTCGCGGATGCCGGCCTCGATTTCCTGGGCGATCTCCGGATGCGCCTTGAGGAATTCACGGGCGTTGTCCTTGCCCTGGCCGATCTTTTCGCCCTTGTAGGCGTACCAGGCGCCGGACTTGTCGACCAGCTTGTGGGCGACGCCCATTTCGACGATTTCGCCCTGGCGGGAAATGCCCTCGCCGTAAAGGATGTCGAAAATCGCTTCGCGGAAGGGCGGGGCGACCTTGTTCTTGACGACCTTGACCTTGGTTTCGCTGCCGATGACTTCGTCGCCTTTCTTGATCGCGCCGATACGGCGGATGTCGAGACGGACGGAAGCATAGAACTTCAGCGCGTTGCCGCCGGTGGTGGTTTCCGGCGAGCCGAACATGACGCCAATCTTCATCCGGATCTGGTTGATGAAGATGACCAGCGTATTGGTTTTCTTGATATTGGCGGTCAGTTTGCGCAGGGCCTGGCTCATCAGGCGGGCATGCAGGCCAACCATCTGGTCGCCCATTTCGCCTTCGATTTCGGCGCGCGGGGTGAGGGCGGCAACCGAGTCGACGATGATGATGTCGACCGAGCCGGAACGGACCAGCATGTCGGCGATCTCGAGGGCCTGTTCGCCGGTGTCCGGCTGCGAGATCAGCAGGTCGCCGACATTGACGCCGAGTTTCTGGGCATATTGGGGGTCAAGGGCGTGTTCGGCATCGATGAAGGCGGCCGTGCCGCCGAGTTTCTGCATTTCGGCAACGACCTGCAAACAGAGCGTGGTCTTGCCGGAGGATTCCGGGCCGTAGATTTCGACGACGCGGCCACGCGGCAAACCGCCGACGCCCAAGGCGATGTCCAGACCGAGCGAACCGGTAGACACCACCTGAATGCCTTCGTCGATCTCGGCATCGCCCATCTTCATGATGGAGCCTTTGCCGAATTGCTTTTCGATCTGCTGCAGAGCAGCGGCGAGTGCCTTTGCCTTGTTGTCGTCCATGAGGTACCTCGAAAATTTGAGCGGATTATGGCACAGGGGCCAAAGATGGAATAGAAATTGCTGCGCCTGATCGGTTATCCAATTGGCAACGATATGCAATCAGCAAGTATCGATATCAGCGATTCATTGAGGAGAACAAGGTATATTTCCCCGCCCTCCGTGCATTCACTGAAATACTGTGTATAAACACAGTACATTTACCATGATCACTTGGCAAGAAAATTCTTCATTCAAAACAAGGCCGCTCCGTATCTGGTCGGCGGCCGTGCTGTGCCTGATGGCCGGCAGCGCGCTGGCCAGACCGGCCCCCTGGTACTGGTGGGCCAGCCAGACGGGCAACGACCGCGTCTGCGCACAAAGTTCGCCGGGCAGCGGCTGGTTGCGGGAAAAGACGGCCTTCCGGGACAGCCGCTGCAGCCTCCGGGTCACACCGTTTTGAGCACCTATTCACCGCCCCCCGATACCGGCCTGGCGATCGTCCACGTCGACGACCATCTGCTCGTTGTCGACAAACCGGCCGGCCTGCTCTCGGTGCCCGGACGCGGCGCCGACAAGGCAGACTGCCTGGTGGCGCGCGTTCAGGCGGCGTACCCCGAGGCGCTGGCCGTGCACCGTCTGGACATGAGCACCTCCGGCCTGCTCCTTTTGGCCCGGGGGGAGGCCATGCACCGCGAGCTTTCCCGGCTGTTTCGCGAACGCCAGGTGGACAAGCGTTATGTCGCGGTGCTCGCCGGCCAGCTTGCCGAAGACAGCGGGGAGGTTGCGCTGCCCTTGATCTGCGACTGGCCGAACCGCCCCCGCCAGAAGGTTGATTTCGAGATTGGCAAGCCGTCGCTGACCCGCTTCCGGGTCAGCGCCCGCGATCCCGTCGCCAACACGACGCGGGTCGAGCTGGAGCCGGTCACCGGCCGCTCGCACCAGTTGCGGGTGCACATGGCCGCGCTCGGCCACCCCATCCTCGGCGACGACCTTTATGGTGGCGAGGCCTGCGGGCGGGCAGAACGGCTGCTCCTGCATGCCATGGATTTGAGCCTTTTTCACCCGTCGACCGCGAGCTTCATGCGATTTCACGCGGCGCCGCCGTTCTGATGCACCGGCCTCCCGTCAAGATCGTATAATCCCCGCGTTTTCAATCCCTTGCCCGAGTCTGGACGTCATGTTGATGTGGTTCGTTGCTCTCTATATGCTCGTTTCAGTCGGCATCGGCCTTTTTGCTGCGACCCGGGTGCACAACGCCAAGGATTTTGCCGTCGCCGGGCGATCGCTGCCTTTTCCGGTGGTCATGGCGACCGTTTTTGCGACCTGGTTCGGTGCCGAGTCGATCTTCGGCATTTCGTCGACCTTTCTGAAGGAAGGGCTGCGCGGCGTCGCCGCCGATCCCTTCGGCTCCTCCCTGTGCCTGGTCCTGGCCGGCCTGCTGTTTTCGCGCTACCTGTACAAGCTCAACATCATCACCCTCGGCGATTTCTACCGGATGCGCTACAACCGCACGGTCGAGGTGCTGACCACGCTGTGCATCGTCGTGTCCTACCTCGGCTGGGTCGCCGCCCAGACCAAGGCGCTTGGCCTGCTCTTCTCGGTGGTCTCCGACGGCGCCGTCAGCGAGACGACCGGCATGTACTTGGGCACCGTGCTGGTCCTCACCTACACGGTGTTCGGCGGCATGCTGTCGGTCGCCGTGCTCGATTTCGTGCAGATGATCGTCATGCTCGGCGGCCTGCTGATCATTGCCATGATCGTCGCCGGCAAGGTCGACGGCGGCGCCAGTGCAGTCATCGACCATGCCGTCCTGGCCAACAAGTTCAAGTTCTTCCCCGACGCCGACCCCTGGCTGTGGCTGAGCTTCATCGGTTCCGGCGTCACCATGATGTTCGGTTCGATCCCGCAGCAGGACGTTTTTCAGCGGGTCACTTCGGCCAAGTCGGCACGGATCGCACTGTGGGGCTCCGTGGCCGGGGCCGCGCTGTATTTTGTCTTCACCTTCGTGCCGATGTTCATTGCCTACGCGGCGACCCTGATCGACCCGGCCGGCATTGGCGGGCTGCTCGACATCGAGGCTGAAAAAATCATCCCGACCGTCGTCTCGCAACACACCCCGCTGCTGGCCCAGATCTGTTTCTACGGGGCCGTCCTTTCGGCCATCATGAGCACCTCGTCGGCGACGCTGCTCGCCCCGTCCGTCACTTTCTCGGAAAACATCCTACGCGGCTTCAAGCCGGACATGAATGACCGGCAGTTCCTCAAGCTGATGCGCGCCGTTCTTCTGACCTTCGCGCTGCTGGTCCTGATTTTCGCGCTGAACTCCCAGGCGTCGATCTTCAAGATGGTCGAGAGCGCCTACAAGATCACGCTGGCCGGCGCCTTTGCGCCGCTGGTCGGCGGCATCCTGTGGCGCCGGGCGACGACGCAGGGGGCGCTGGCCTCGATTTTCGGCGGCATCGTCTCCTGGCTGCTGGTCGAAACCCTGATCGGCGACAAGAGCCTGGTCCCGCCGCAACTGATCGGCCTCGGCGTCAGCGGTTTCGGTCTCGTCGCCGGTTCGCTGCTGCCGCAATGGGTCGGCCGCCCGACGCCGCCGGGAGACCGCCATCAGCGCCTGCACCATCGCGCTGCCGCCGAAACCCACCACGCGACGGAGCCGCCGCACCGTCGCTGACGCGCTTCGGGCGACGGCTTTCCCCGCCGGGCGCCCGGCCGGAGAGCCGTTTCGTCAGCAGCGGCCGGCCTTGCCGGCAAACTTTAAGGCTGACGATCCGGCGGATAGTCCCTAAAATCGGTGGCATGCACCCTCACGGCCGTGGCCCCATCCTGCTTGCCCGCTACCTCGCGCTCGCCTGGCTCGGGCTGGTCGTCTACGCCAGCCTGCATCCGTTTTCCGGCTGGCGCGATACCGGCGTCTCGCCAATTGCTTTCCTCGAAGGTGGCTGGCCACGCTACTGGACCGTTTTCGATCTGGCCGCCAATGTGGCGGTCTACCTGCCGCTCGGCTTCTTTCTGACCCTGGCCTTGAGCCGCCTTCCCGGTCGTTTCAGCGCCCCGGTGCTGGCCACGCTGCTGGCCGGCGGCGTCAGCTTCGGTCTGGAAACCCTGCAAACCTGGCTGCCGTCGCGCGTTCCATCCAACCTCGACCTGGCCTGCAATACGCTCGGCGGACTACTCGGCGCGCTGTGGGCGCAGGCGGTCGGGCCGCGCGTCTTTGCCCGCATCGCCGCCCTCGAACACCGGCTGATCGCCCCGGTGCCCCATGCCGAGCTCGGCCTAACCCTGCTCGGCCTCTGGCTGCTCGTGCCGCTCTCGCCGGAAACCCTGCTTTTCGGGGCGGGCGACCTGCGCCACATGTTCGGCCTGGCCGGCGCCATGCCTTTCGCCGCCGAAAGCTTCGTCATGATCGAAGCCAGCATCACCGCCTTCAACACCGTCGCCGTCGGCCTGATCGTCCGCATGCTCTGCGCCCGGCTGCTCGCCGCCTACCTGATCGTGCCGCTGTTCCTGCTCCTGTGCCTGACCGTCGCCACGCTCTCCGCCGCCATCCTGGTCAGCCCGGCCGATGCCCTGGCCTGGCTGACGCCGGGCGTCCGGCTGGGGCTGACCGTCGGCACGGCCATCCTGGCGCTGGCGATCGCCCTGCCGGCGACGCCGCGCCTGATGATCGCCGCGCTGGCGCTGATGGCCGGCACGGTGCTGGTCAACCTGGCGCCGCACAATCCTTATTCAGCCGCCGCGCTGGCCGCGTGGCGGCAGGGGCATTTTCTCAATTTCAACGGCCTGACCCGCCTGGTGGCAACTCTATGGCCCTTCCTGACCCTGCCGTTCCTGCTGCTGACGACGCGCCGGCCATAGCCTGGCACGCCACGACGGCCGATGCCGCGGCCCGGCGCCTGGGCGTCGATGACAGCTGTGGACTGGCCGATGACGAAGCGGCTTCAAGGCTGTCGCGACATGGCCCGAACCGCCTGAGCGAACGCCCCGGCAAACCGGCCTGGCGGCGTTTTGCCGCCCAGCTCGGGCAACCGCTGGTCCTCGTGCTGATCGCTGCCGGGGTGATCACTGGCGCCCTCGGCGAAATCGTCGACAGCAGCGTCATTTTCGGCGTCGTGCTGACCAACGCCCTCATCGGCTACTGGCAGGAAGCCAAGGCGGAAGGCGCCCTGGCGGCGCTGGCCGGCAGCTTGGCGACACCGGTCACCGTCCGTCGCGGCGGCCACCGCAAGCAGCTTGACGCCAGCCAGCTGGTACCCGGCGATGTCGTCATGCTCGCCGCCGGCGACCGCGTTCCGGCCGACTTGCGACTGTTCCGCCAGCACGAGCTGCATACCGATGACTCGCCGCTGACCGGCGAATCGCAACCGGTCAGCAAGGACGTCGCGCCGCTGCCATCCGGCACCTTGCTCGCCGACCGCCTGAACATGGCCTACGCCGGCACCACCGTGGTCGCCGGGCAGGGGGTCGGGCTGGTCATCGCCACCGGCGATGCCACCGAAACCGGCCGCATCGCCGGCCTGATTGCGGCCGCCCCCGATCTGGCCACGCCACTGACGCGCAAGATGGCGACCTTCTCGAACTGGCTGCTGTGGGCGATCGGCGGCTTGGCACTGCTGACTTTTGGCGTCGGGCTGGCGCGTGGCGAAGCTGCTTTCGAGATGTTCATGGCGGCGGTGGCGCTGGCCATCGGCGCCATTCCGGAAGGCCTGCCGGCAGCGATTACCGTGACGCTGGCCATCGGCGTTGCCCGCATGGCCCGCCGACGGGCCATCATCCGCCACCTGCCGGCCGTCGAAACGCTGGGCAGCACGACCGTGATTTGTTCCGACAAGACCGGCACGCTGACCGAAAATGCCATGACCGTCCGCGTCCTGTGGTGCGCCGGCCAGTCCTACGCGCTGGGCGGCAATGGCTACAATCCGGCGGGCAGCATCAGCCAGGGCGAGGCGCCGTGCAAGGTGGCCGGCGCCGTCCGCGAATGCCTGATTGCCGGGGCGCTGTGCAACGACGCTTCGCTGCGCCACGAACACGGCCAGTGGAAAATCACCGGCGATCCAACCGAGGCGGCACTGCTGGTCGCCGCCCGCAAAGGTGGACTGGACGAGCACACCCTGCGCACCCTGTTGCCGCGCCACGATGTGCTGCCGTTCGACGCCGACCGGCGTTTCATGGCGACGGCTCACGCCGCCGACGGCGGGGCGGTCGTCTACGTCAAGGGCGCCCTCGAACGGCTACTCCCCCTGTGTGACGACCAGCTGGCGGCCGACGGCCAGCCAGCCGCCATAAACCGCACGGCGGTCGAGCAGGCGGCGCAGGCCTATGCCGAACAGGGCCTGCGCATCCTGCTGCTCGCCCGGCGGCAGCTCGAAATCGGCCCCACAACGGGGTTGACCGTAGCGGCCGTTGAAAAACTCACCTTGATCGGCCTGGTCGGCATGATCGACCCGCCGCGCAAGGCGGCCATCGCCGCCATCCGCAACTGTCACTCGGCCGGCATCCGGGTCAAGATGATCACCGGCGACCATGCCGTGACCGCCCTGGCCATCGCCCGCCAGATCGGTCTCGGGGCTGGGCGGGCGCTGACCGGCCGCGAGCTGGCCGCGCTCGACGCCGGGGCGCTGGCCGCAGCGGCCCACAGCGTCGAGGTCTTCGCCCGCGTCGAACCCGAGCAGAAGTTGCGCCTCGTCCGCGCCTTGCAGGAGCGCGGCGAAGTCGTCGCGATGACCGGCGACGGGGTCAACGATGCGCCGGCCTTGAAGCAGGCCGACATCGGCATTGCCATGGGACTGGCCGGCACCGAGGTCGCCAAGGAAGCGGCGGCGATGGTGCTGACCGACGACAATTTCGCCAGCATCGAGGCGGCGGTCGAGGAGGGCCGGGGCGTCTGGGACAACCTGGTCAAGTTCATCACCTGGACGCTGCCGACCAATTTCGGCGAAGGGCTGGTCATCGTCGCCGCCATCCTGTTCGGCGCCACGCTGCCGATCACACCGCTGCAAATCCTCTGGATCAACATGACCACCGCCGTGCTGCTCGGCCTGCCGCTCGCCTTCGAGCCGCTCGAGCCCGGCCTCATGCACCGGCCGCCGCGCCGGCTCACCATGCCGGTACTCGACACCCACCTGATCCGCCGCATCGTCCTTGTCTCGCTGCTGTTACTGGCCGGTGCCTTCGGCCTCTTCCTGCGCGAACTGGAGCAGGGCCACACGCTGGCCGAAGCGCGCACCGTCGCGGTCAACGTCTTCGTCATGGTCGAAACGACCTATCTCTTCAACTGCCGCTCGCTGACCCACGGTTTCTGGCGCCAGGGGCTGTTTTCCAACCCGTGGCTCTGGGGCGGCGTTGCGATCATGCTCGTCCTGCAGCTGTTGCTTACCTATTGGCCACCGCTCAACGCCGCCTTCCAGACCGCCCCGATCGGCTGGCCGGAATGGCTGGAAATCGCCGCCCTGGCCTGGATCGCCAGCCTGATCGTCGCCCTCGAGAAGGGCTGGGCCAACCGCCCGCGTTCCACGTGAAACCGGACCGCCTATAATGGTCGCCCCCGAGGAGAAACCCCGATGAGTCACTTCAAACACCATGTCTTTTTCTGTTGCAACCAGCGCGCCCCCGGCGAAACCTGCTGCAACGCCCACGGCGCGACGGAAATGCAGACCTACGCCAAGGACCGCATCAGCCAGCTCAAGATGAAGGGCGAGGGCAAGGTCCGCATCAACAAGGCCGGCTGCCTCGACCGCTGCGACCACGGTCCGGTCATGGTCATCTACCCGGAAGCCGTTTGGTATACCTATATCGACCAGGAAGACGTCGAGGAAATCATCCAGGAACACCTGATCAACGGTCGCGTCGTGGAGCGCCTGAAAATATGAAAGCGGTCGAAGAAAAAATCCTCATCGACGGCCCGGTCGGCAAGATCGAGGTCATCATGGAACGCCCGGACGCGCCGCGCGGCATCGCGCTGGTCGCCCACCCGCACCCGATCGGCGGCGGCGCCAACACCAACAAGGTCGCCTACACGCTGGCCCGCACCTTCGTCGCCCTGGGCTACGCCGCCTTCCGCCCGAATTTCCGCGGCGTCGGCGGCACCGAGGGCGTCCATGACGAAGGCAATGGCGAGATCGACGACCTGCTGGCCGTCCTTGAAGACGCCAAGTGCCGCTGCGGCAACCTGCCCGTCGCGCTGGCCGGCTTCTCGTTCGGCGCCTACTGCCAGACCCGCGTCGCCAAGCGACTGGCCGAAGCCGGCCATCCGGCCCAGCGCCTGGTGTTGGTCGGCACCGCCGCCGGCTTCGTCGAAGGCACCCGCCAGTACGATACCGAGGCCGTGCCGCACGACACCATCGTCATCCACGGCTCGGCCGACGACACCGTGCCACTGGCCAACGTGCTCGAATGGGCGCAGCCGAACGACCTGCCGGTCGTCGTCGTGCCCGGCGCCGATCACTTCTTCCACCGTCGCCTGCACCTGATCCGCGACATCGTGACCCGCGCATGGCGGCACTAAGCGCCGCGCTGCTGCGCAAGACCTACGGCGGCAGCGAAGTCGTCGCCGGGCTGTCGTTTGCCGTCGAACCGGGCACCTGCTTCGGCCTGCTCGGGCCGAATGGCGCCGGCAAGACGACGACGCTGCGCCTCTGCCTCGGCCTGACCGCACCGGACAGCGGCGAGATCGCCCTCAACGGTTGCGCCATCCCGGCCGACGCCCAGTCGGCGCGGGCGCGGGTCGGCGTCGTACCGCAATTCGACAATCTCGACCCGGATTTCACCTGCGCCGAAAACCTGCTCGTCTTCGGCCGCTACTTCGGCATCCCGGACGCTGATATCCGTGCCCGCATCCCGCAGCTGCTCGAATTCGCCGGCCTGACCGGCAAGGCCGATGCCCGCATCGCAACGCTGTCCGGCGGCATGAAACGCCGCCTGACGCTGGCCCGGGCCCTGGTCAACGACCCCGACATCGTCTTCCTCGACGAACCGACCACCGGCCTCGATCCGCAGGCCCGCCACCTGATCTGGGACCGCCTCAAGCAACTCAAATCGGCCGGCAAGACGCTGATCCTGACCACTCACTTCATGGACGAAGCCGAGCGCCTGTGCGACACGCTGATCGTCATCGACCACGGTCGCAAGATCGCCGAAGGCAGCCCCCGGCAGCTGATCGCCGAACAGATCGAACCGCAGGTGGTCGAGGTTTTCGACGAGGCCCACGGTCAACTCGAAATTTTCGTCAAAAACCACCGCTCGCTGGCCGAGCGCGTCGAAACCAGCGGCGAAACCGCCTTCTTCTACTGCCGCGAACCGCGCCCGCTACTGGCCCAACTGGCCGACGCCGACGGCCTGCGCTACGTGCACCGGGCCTCCAACCTCGAAGACGTCTTCATCAAGCTGACCGGGCGGGAACTGCGGGATTAGGCGGCGGGGCCGCCGGTGGCAAATGCGACGGTCGGCGGCAAAAAACGGCCAAAATCCGTTTTGCCCTGACGCCTCAAGCGCCCGCCCGCCACCGCCGGCCAATAGCCTTCTCCGCAGAGGCATGCGTTTGCGCAGCTCCGGCCCGACCAGACGCCTCGCGCTACCTCTATCCGGCCGCCACGCTCAAGACGCCATGCTCGGGAGCAGGTATTGCGGGCTGACGCAGTGGCCGGATCGCTGCCGACAAAGGCGATGCCCGGGACAAGAAAATAGCCGTACAAATGAGCTTTTTCGGCCCAGGACAGTCAAATACCCAACAATTCTCATCATGTTCAACGACCACCCACGAGGCGCAGGATGATGGTGCCGGCGCCCCTTCAACAGAGGAGACGACAATGAAAAAGAGCTTGATCGCCACCGCCCTGGCCATGTTTGCAGCGTCCGCCTTCGCCCAGGGTCTGAACGTGGAGAGCATGAAGGTGTTCAAATCCAATGAAATCAAATGGGGGGTGGATCCAAGCCTGCCCAAAGGCGCCAAGGTCGCCATTCTGGTCGGCGACCCGGCCAAGGCCGAGACGTTCGTGGCACTGATCAAGTTCCCGCCCAACTACAAGGTCCAACCGCACACCCACCCCGCCGCCGAGTTGATCACGATCGTCAGCGGCAGCCTGGGCAATGGCATGGGCGAGAAGTTCGACACTAAGAAGGGCGAGGTGCTGAAGGCTGGCGCCAGCTTCGCCCTACCGGCCAAGCATGTCCATTACGTGTGGACCACCAGCCAGCCCACGGTCCTGCAACTGGTTGCCAGCGGGCCGTGGGGCCTCGAATACATCAACCCGGCCGACGATCCGCGCCAGAAAAAGTGAGGTATAGGGCGCAGACGCTTCAGCGCCCCGGCGTTCCGTGCCGCGCCTGCCGCTGCGCCAGCGCCTTCGCTGACCGCGGCACGGGCTTTTCCCGGTCTTTCAGCAAGCCCTGCAGACAGACCGGGTTGGCGCGGGCGCCGCTGGACTGGTAATCGGCGAGCAGAATCTGGCGAATGCCTTCCTTGTCCCGACCGATGACGCCGGTCAAGTAGTCGAACAGGCGGTCGAGCAGCTGTTCCGGCGTCAGGCGGCTGGTCTGGGCGGTGCTTTGCCAGAGCCAGTCGGCGAAGGCAAGAAAGGCGGCGAAAGGGGAGGGGGCATCGAGCAGGATGGGCAGGCTGGCCCTGAAGCGGCCGGCGTTGGCGAGCAGATCCCAGTAGCGGGCAAAGCGGGTGAAGCGCTGGACGGTCTGGGCATCGACTGCGGCGGTTTGCCGGACGGTGTAGGGTGGCTCGGCGTCGTAGACCATGCCGTAGGCCGCGCTGTGGCGGGCGATGGGGGTACCGCGCAGGCGCTTGAGGACACCGAGCTGGATTTCGTGCGGCTGCAGGGCGTAGAGACGATCGAAGCTCGCGGCGAAGCTGGCCAGCGTTTCGCCGGGCAGGCCGAAGATGAGGTCGGCATGCAGGTGGGCGTGGCTGTGCCTGGCCAGCCAGGCAAGATTTTCGCAACTCCTGTCGTTGTCCTGGCGGCGCGAGATGGCCTGCTGAACTACCGGGTTGAAGGTCTGGATGCCGATCTCGAACTGCAGCACACCGGGCGGGAAGCGGGCAATCATACCCTTCAGGCGTTCCGGCAGGTGATCCGGAATGACTTCAAAATGCAGAAAGAGGTCCGGCGTCAGGCGATCGAGGAAGAACTGCAGGAGGCTCAGCGAGCTATCGATTTTCAGGTTGAAGGTACGGTCGACGAACTTGAAGTGGCGCGCCCCGCGCCGGTGGAGCGTCTCCAGGGCCGCGAGAATACGCTGCAGATCGAAGGCCCAGGCGGTCTTGTCGAGCGAGCTGAGGCAGAACTCGCATTTGAACGGGCAGCCGCGCGAGGCTTCGACGTAGAGCAGGCGGTGGGCCAGATCGGCGGCGCTGAATTCGGCGTAGGGCAGTTCGATGTCGGCCAGCGCCGGTTGCTCGCCGGCAATCACTTTCTGCAGCGGCTGCGGCCCGTGGACCAGGGCGCGGCACAGTCTGGGGAAGCTGAGATCGCCCCAGCCCGTGATCAGGTAGTCAGCCAGCCGGACGATTTCCTGATCCGCCCATTCGTGGCTGACCTCCGGACCGCCGACAACGATTTTCAGGGCCGGCCGGGCCGCCTTGAGGCGGCGGACGAGCTCGGTGGTCTGCCCGACATTCCAGATATATACGCCGAAACCAACGATCTGCGGGCTGCCATCGACCAGCTCGCCCAAGTCGGCGAGTAGTGCCGCGACGATGTCCGGCAGCGGCCGGGCGAGGGTGAATTCGCGCAGGGCTGTCCGCTCGCGCAGGTCGTTCCCGCCGTAGCGAGCCATGTTGGCCAGCAGGTAGCGCAGACCGAGGGAGGCGTGGATGTACTTGGCGTTGAGGGTGCTGAGGATGATGGCGGGCGGCATGGCGGCATTTTCGCATCGTCGCCGCCCGACGCGACGGCCTCCGACGGGCGATTTTCAGTTCAAAATCGCGTCGACCGCAGCACTGAAGTCGTCGAACACCGCCGCCGGACGGATCTCCGGGTGGGCATCATCGCCGGGGCGGAATTTGCCGGTGCGCACCAGAATGCCCGGAATGCCGGCGGCCTGCGCACCGCCGATATCGTCGCTGAGATCGTCGCCGATCAGGACAGTGTCGGCGGCGGCCAGCCCGAGTTCGGCGAGCGCCGCGGCGAAGAAGGCCGGGGCGGGCTTGCCGGTGATTTCAGCCTGGATGCCGGTCGAATACTCCAGTCCGGCGACGAAGGCCCCCATGTCGAGCGACAGGCCGTCCGGTTCCATGAAATAGCGGTTACGGGCCATGGCCATCAGCGGGATGCCGTCCATGAGCAGGCGAAAGGCGCGATTGAGCAGCGGGTAGCTGAAATGCGGCCCCATGTCGCCGAGCACGACAACATCGGGATCGGGCGCGCTGTCACCCATTTCTTCGGCGATAGCGGGATGGACCAGCCACAACGGCTTGAGGCCGCGGCGGCGGACCAGCGTTCGGGCCGCCAGCGCGGCCGTCTGGAATTCGCGGGTAGCCAGCGTGAAGCCCATGCGCCGCAACTTGGCGAACAGAATATTGCTCGGCGTTCGGGTCGTGTTGGTCAGAAAACGCAGGGGCAGGCCGGAAGCGCGCAGGCGATCGAGCGCCCGGACCGCGCCCGGCAAGGGATCGTCACCGGTGTGCAGCACGCCGGCCAGATCAATCAATACCGCCTTGGGAGAAAATTTCGCGGCCATGCCCAACTCCTTGCCAGGATACCCGAAAGGTATTTGATTGCCGGAACGCGCCAAAGTTTAATGATCGCGCTGTTATCCCTTGGCCTCGATGCCGTCCGGATAGTGAAAATTAGTTATTCATCATCGTCGGTCAAGCACGCTGCCCTATAATACGCGGATGATGAAAAGCAGCGCGCCCGCCATGGAATCCAGCCCGAACAGCGACGAACCCGTCACGTCGGCCGGGCCCGGCGTCGATGCCCTCGAAATCCGGATGAAAATCGAGATCCGCGATATCGGGATACCGCCGCGACCGACCATTCTCGGCCAGATCGAGCAGGAAACCGCCAAGGACGAGCCGGATTTCATCTCTCTGGCCAAACTGCTGAGCAAGGATGTCGGACTGTCGGCCGGCATGATCAAGGTGGCCAACTCGCCGTATTTCTCGTTCGGCAAGAAAATCCCGACCGTTCAGGAGGCGCTGCTCGTCCTCGGCCTGAAACTGGTCATCAAGGCCGTGGCCGGGCTGGCGCTGCAGCAGGTTTTCAAGCACGTTCCCAACATGGAGCGTTTCTGGGATGCCTCGGCACTGACCGCCGAAGTCGCGGCCTGCGTCGCCAAGCATCTTGGCCGCGACCTCGGCATCCGTCCGGAGGATGCCCACACTTTCGCCTTGTTCCGCGATTGCGGCATCCCGATGCTGATGATCCCCTTCCCGGAATACCGGACCGTGCTGATCCGCGCCAACTGCGAGTGCGAGCAGCCCTTCACCGCGGTCGAGGACCTGGCCATCGGCCTCAACCACGCCGTGCTCGGCGCCCAGCTGGCCGAAGACTGGCTGCTGCCCGAAAGCATCTGCCTGGCCATCCGCCACCACCATGATCGCGCGGCGCTCGATGGCGGCATCGCGATCCCGCTCCTTTCCCGCCGCCTGATCGCGGTGGCCCAGCTGGCCGAATACCTGATTCAGGAACAAACCGCCCAGTCGCTGACCAGCGAATGGGCGAAACTCGGCGCAGACTGCCTGAACTGTCTTGGCCTGGCCCCGGAAGCACTGCCCGAACTGGGCAAGGTCTGCGCCGCCAGCATCGCCGGCTGAAGTTCGGCGGCGGGTGACGAGGCGCTAGAATGGCGTCTCGACTGACCTCCCCCGCCTGTGCCGATGCCATCCTCCCGACCTGTTGCCCGTTCCAATCCGCTTGGCTTTCTGCCGGTCTGGCGGCGCAATTTCCTGGTCTGGAAGAAACTGGCGTTGCCCTCCATCCTCGGCAACCTGGCCGATCCGCTGATCTACATGCTCGGCCTCGGCTACGGCCTGGGCACCATGTTGCCGACCGTCGAGGGCCAGCCCTACATCGCCTTCCTGGCCGCCGGCACGGTCTGCGCCTCGACGATGAACGCGGCGACCTTCGAGGCGCTGTATTCGGCCTTTTCCCGCATGCACGTCCAGAAAACCTGGGACGCCATCCTCAACACGCCGCTCGGCCTGGCCGATGTCGTCGCCGGTGAGCTGTTCTGGGCGGCGACCAAGTCGCTTTTTTCCGGCGCCGCCATTCTCGTCGTCATCACCGCCATGGGCCTGACGCACGGCCCGCTGATGCTCTGGGCGCTGCCGGCCATCGTGCTGACCGGCCTGGCCTTCGCCGCGCTCGGCCTGATCTGGAACGCGCTGGCGCCGTCCTACGATTTCTTCATGTACTACTTCACGCTGTTCATCACGCCGATGACGCTGATTTCCGGTGTCTTCTTCCCGACCGACCAGCTCCCCGGCTGGCTGGCCGCGGTCGGCGGCTGGCTGCCGCTGGCCCAGGGCGTCGCCCTGGTCCGTCCGCTGCTGGCCGGCCAGGTGCCGGCCGACGCCCTGATCCACATCATGGCGCTGCTGGCGACTGCCGGCGTAGCCTTCAGCATTGCCCTGCGGCTGACCCGTCGCCGCCTGCTCAAGTAGAATTCGCCGATGCCAACCCTGCTCGTCATCACCAACTGCCCCGACGAAGAAACCGCCAACGCCATCGCGCTGGCCGTCGTCGAGGCCCGGCTGGCCGCCTGCGTGAACATTCTGCCGCGCATCCAGTCGATCTATCGCTGGCAGGGCGCTGTCGAGTCGGCGACGGAAATCCCCCTTTTCATCAAGTCGACCGCAGCGAACTACCCGGCGCTGGAGAAAATGATCCACGAACGCCATCCCTACGCCGTCCCGGAAATCATTGCCCTGCCGGTCAGCCAGGGCTTGCCCGCCTACCTGAGCTGGCTCGCGGCAGAAACGAACCAATGACCATGCGCTTCCTGTTCCTCATCCTTTGCTTTGTCATCTCGCTGGCCCACGCCGACGAATTCCTCGATCCGGCCGTCGCCTTCAAGCCTGCCGTGCGCGCCCTCGACGGCCAGACGCTGGAGGTCAGCTACGAGATCGCCAAGGGCTATTACCTCTACCGCGACAAGTTCCGTTTCCGCGTCGAGGGCGAAACGCTTACCTTCGGGGCACCGGCCTTTCCCAAGGGCAAGGAACACAACGACGAGAATTTCGGCAAGGTCGAGGTTTATTACAACAAGGTCGCCATCCGCCTGCCGGTCGAACGGACCAGTTCCGGCCGGCTGGCGCTGAACCTGAAAGTCACCGCCCAGGGCTGCGCCGATGCCGGCGTCTGCTATCCACCGCAGACCGAGGCGCTGGCCGTCGAACTGCCCGACCCGGCCAGCGCGCCAGCGGCCCCGGCGAATGCGACGACCACAGAATCAACGGCTGGCCCCGGGGTCGACGGCGACGAGAGCGGCAAAATCGCCTCGACGCTGAAACACGCCGGCTTCTGGGCCAATCTCGCCTTCTTCTTCCTGGCCGGGCTCGGCCTGTCGCTGACCCCCTGCGTCTTCCCGATGATTCCCATTCTCTCCGGCATCATTGCCGGACAGGGCCACAAGAACTCGCACGCCCGCGGCTTCGCGCTGTCGCTGGCCTACGTGCTGGGCATGGCGGTGACCTACGCGGCGGCCGGCGTCGCCGCCGGGATGACCGGCACGCTGATCTCCAGCGCCTTGCAGAATTCCTGGGTGCTGGGCAGCTTCGCGCTGATCTTCATCGTGCTTTCCTTCTCGATGTTCGGCTTCTACGAACTGCAGTTGCCGACCGCGCTGCAAAGCAAGCTGTCGGAAGAATCCGGCCATCTGCAGGGCGGGCGCGGCATCGGCGTCTTCCTGATGGGCGCGCTGTCGGCGCTGATCGTCGGCCCCTGCGTCGCCGCCCCGCTGGCCGGCGCGCTCCTCTACATCGGCCAGACCGGCGACGCCGTGCTCGGCGGCACGGCGCTGTTCGTCATGGCGCTCGGCATGGGCGCGCCGCTAATCGCCGTCGGCATCGCCGGCGGCTCGCTGCTGCCCAAGACCGGGCCGTGGATGGAAGGCGTCAAGAAGGCCTTCGGCGTGCTGCTGCTGGCCACCGCCGTCTGGCTGGTCTCGCCGGTGCTGCCGCCGGTCGCCGCGATGCTGGCCTGGGCAGCGCTACTGATCATCCCGGCCATCTACCTGCACGCCCTCGACCCGCTGCCGCCGCACGCCAAGGGCTGGCAGCGCTTCTGGAAAGGCGTCGGCATCGTCATGGTGCTGACCGGCGCCGCCATGCTGATCGGCGCCCTGGCCGGCAGCCGCGACCCGCTGCAGCCGCTGGCCGGCCTGCGCGGTACAGCCGTCGCCGCCGCCGAGAAAAAGCTGCCCTTCGAACGGGTCGCCTCGGTTGCTGCGCTCGACGCCCGGATCAAGGCCGCCGGCAGGCCGGTGATGCTCGATTTCTATGCCGACTGGTGCGTCTCGTGCAAGGAAATGGAGAAATTCACCTTCGCCGATCCGGCCGTCCAGGCCCGGCTGGCCGGCTACACGCTATTGCAGGCCGACGTCACGGCCAACAGCGACGACGACAAGGCGCTGCTCGCCCGCTTTGGCCTGTTCGGCCCGCCGGGCATCATTTTCTTCGACGCCAGCGGCCGGGAAGTCAAGACGGTGCGCATCGTCGGCTTCCAGGACGCGGCGCAGTTCCAGAAGACGTTGCTGCAGGCCGGGGCAGCCGGCTAGCGCTCAGACCTCGTCCGGCCGTTCGGCCGGAATCGCATAGCGCAGCGACAGCGCGGCAAATGCCGTACCGACCGCCATGCCGGCCAGCACGTCGATGACCACATGCTGGCGGGTGGCCACGGTCGACCACAGGATGGCCAGGCAGAACAGTCCGTTCAGTCCGCGCAGCGGCCAGGGTGCCGCGACAGTCCGGAACAGCCGGTCGAGCCAGCCGGCGGTAAACACCGCCGCGGCGACATGCAGGGAAGGGCAGGCATTGCCGCCGGCATCGACGGTCTTGATGATCGCCATCTCGGGGTAAAGGCGCCAGTCGATCGCCGAAGCCGGCACCGCGGTCGGAAAAACCCAGAAGAGGCCGAGACAAAACAGGCAGAGCGCGGCGATCCACAGGCCGAAGCGGATCAGCGTCCGGAAATTGCCGATCAGCGCCGGCGGCAGCGAGGCATACACCCAGAGCGAGGCATAGGCCGGAAAGGCCAGCGGCGTGAAGGCAATCCATTCGTCGAGCACGGTCAGCGGCATGACCGTGACCGGAAACAGCGGATTGCGCAGCACCCCGAAATAGCCCCAGAAGAACAGCGCCATGAAACTCATGGTGCCGGCCGCCTTGAGCGGCCACAGGAATACCGCGCGGGAAGCGATCTGCCGGGTCCAGCACGGTCTGGAGAACAGGGGCATCGTGGCTCGAAGATGGGTGAAGGCGGGAAAATACGTCGATATGGTAGCAAACCGGAGCGTCGACGCCGAAAAGTGCGCTCAGTATGCCGGGGAAACCTTTGGAAAACATGGGCCTTCGGCTAAAATCGGCGGCTTATGGATTCCATTGGCCTGATTCGCGATTTTCTCCAGGACCGCCTTGGCGTCGCACCGGAAAACGTCGTTCCGGGCGCGCCGCTGGCCGATCTCGGCGTCGACTCGCTGATGATGCTGGAACTGATCTTCGAGTTCGAGGACCGCGTCGGCATCAAGCTCTCCAGCAACCTGAAGTCCCCCCGCACCGTCGGCGAAATGGTCGCGCTGATGGACGGGCTGATCAACAGCCAGAAGAGCTGAGCAATGAGCCAGCGGCGGGTTGCGATCACTGGCCTCGGGCTGGTCAGTCCCTATGGCGGCGACCTGGCCGATTTTCTTGCCCGCCTTGCCGCCGGCGAATCGGCGGTGCGCTACTTGCAAACCGATGATCTGCCGCGACCGCTGGCGATGCCCTTCGTCAGCTGTCCCGCCTTCGACGCCGAGACCGCCCTCGGCCGGCCGCTGGCCTCGATGATGGACCGCTTCGCCCAGCTCGGCATGGCGGCCGCCTTCGGCGCCTGGGACGATGCCGGCCTGGCCCGCCAGGCCGCTGACGAATCGCGCGACAGCTGGGGCGTTGCCTGGGGCACCGCGCTCGGCGGCACGCTGGCGTACGAAAAGGGCTACCGCGACCTGTGGCAGAAAGGCCGCGAACGCCTGTCGCCGCTCTCCGTGGTGCTCGGCATGAACAACGCGGCCAACGCCCACATTTCCATCCAGCTCGGCCTCGGTGGCATCAGCATGAGCCACACCGTCGCCTGCGCCTCGTCGTCGATCGCCATCGGCGAGGCCTTCCGCCGGGTGCGCAGCGGCGAGGCAACGATCATGCTTAGCGGCGGTTCCGACGTGCCGCAAGCCTATGGCGTCGCCCGCGCCTGGGAAGCCCTGCGCGTCCTGGCGGCCGGCGACGCCGGGACTGCGCCGGCCGCCTGCCGGCCGTTCGCGGCCGACCGCCGCGGCCTGGTCCTGGGCGAGGGCGGGGCGGCCCTGGTCCTCGAAGACTGGGAGCACGCCGTCGCCCGCGGCGCCCGCATCCATGGCGAGATTGTCGGCTACGGCAGCAGTTGCGACCACAGTCATCTGGTCCGTCCCGAGGCCGCCGGCCAGATCCGCGCCCTGCAACTGACGCTGGCCGATGCCGGCCTGGCCGCCGGCGACATCGACTACATCAACGCCCACGGCACGGCGACGGCCGAGGGCGATCCGGTCGAGATCGCCGCCCTGAAGACGGTGTTCGGCGCGCACGCCGAACGCCTGCCGGTCAGTGCCACCAAATCGATGCACGGCCACCTGCTCGGCGCGGCCGGCGCCATCGAGGCCATCGTCACGGTCCTGGCGCTGCGCGAGCAGGTCATTCCGCCGACCGCCCACCTCGACAATCTTGACCCGGCCTGTACCGGCGTCGACCATGTCACCACCGCCCGTCGTGGCCAGCCCCTGCGCGCCGCGCTGTCCAATTCCTTCGCCTTTGGCGGCAGCAACGCGGTTCTCGCGTTCCGCGCCGTCGCCCAGTAAAAACGGAAGTCAAGCCATGTCTGAAGCCAACTCGCCGCAAAGTATCGAAGCCCTGTTGCCGGAAGTCGCCGAACTGATCGTCTCCGCCCTCAATCTCGACATGGCGGCGGGCGAGATCGAAGCCGACGCACCGCTGTTCGGCGACGGCCTCGGCCTCGATTCGATCGACGTGCTCGAAATCGCCCTCGTCATTTCGAAGCGCTATGGTTTCCAGCTCAAGTCGGACAACCAGGACAACGTGCGCATTTTTGCCTCGTTGCGGGCGTTGACCGCACATATCGCCAGCCAGCGGACGAAATGACCACCGGTCGAGCGCCAGCTCCGGCGGCGCCAGCGAGGCAAAGCAAGACCCGGGCGCCGACAGGCTCCGCACCGAATTTGGGCGAGGAAATCCCGGTTGCCGGGCCCGGCCGCCTCACTCCCGGCCAGTTGCTGCGCGGCCTGGGCATGCTCGCCGTCATCGCCCTCTGGGCCGTGCTGGCGCATCTCGGCAGCGCCGGCGACAGCACCTCGAATATCACCAGCCTGCTCGGCCTGACCCCGATCGTCGCCGCCCTCGCGCTGCTCCTCTGGCGCGCCCGCCATCCGCTGCCCACCGGCGCCGGCATCGTCGTCCTGCTCGGCGGCCTGGCCTGGCTATGGCCGACCCTGCGCCACAACCTGGCGCTGCTCTATTTCGTCCAGCACATCGGCACCAATCTGGCGCTCGCCACGCTGTTCGGGCGCAGTCTGCTCGGTCCTGGCGAGGCGCTGATCACCCAGTTGGCCCGCGCCGTCCACCACGGCGAAATTTCCGCCTGCAAGCGCCAGCACACGCGGCAGGTCACCGTCGCCTGGACCGCGTTCTTCCTCGCCAACGCCTTGCTCTCGGCCATCCTCTGGCAGTTCGCCCCGCTGGCCGTGTGGTCGACCTTCGCCAACCTGCTGGCGATGCCGCTGGTCGCCCTGATGTTCGTCGGCGAATACCTCTGGCGCAGCTGCGTGCTGCCGCCCGCCGAGCGTCCAACGATCGCCCAGATCGTCCGCGCCTACCGGATGCATACCCAGACCCGGCAGCCGCCGGTCAAACCGTGATGAACACCGCGCCGCTGCTCGCCGCCACCGATCCGGAGGCGGTCTTCGCCTGGCGCCAAGACGGCCCGCTGCGCGTCGGCGATTATCTGGCCGATGCCGCCGCGCTGGCCGCCGAACTGCCGCCCGGCAGCTATCTGCTCAACCTGTGCACCGACCGCTACCATTTCGCAGTCGGCTTCGCCGCCGGACTGCTGCGCGGCAAGATCAGCCTGCAGCCGTCCTCGCAGTCGGCCGAGACGCTCCGCCGCCTGCAGGCCGACTACCCGGACCTTGTCTGCCTGTGCGACGGCGTTACCGAGACACTGGACCTGCCGCGCATCGACTTTCCCACGGTCGACCGGCCGCCAACGGCAAAAACCGCAATCGCCATTCCGCAGATCCCGCGCGACCAGCTTGCCGCCATCCTGTTCACCTCCGGTTCGACCGGCCTGCCGCAAGCCCAGCCCAAGACCTGGGGCAAACTCGTCCGCAACGGCCGGGCCGAGGCCGAACGGCTCGGCCTGCTCGACAAACCGCAGGTCCTGGTCGGCACCGTCCCGGTCCAGCACAGCTACGGCTTCGAATCGACCTTCCTGCTCGCCCTGCACGGCGGCTGCGCCTTCTGGGCCGGCAAGCCGTTCTACCCGCAGGACATCGCCGGCGCGCTGGCCGCCGTGCCGCAGCCGCGCCTGCTGGTGACGACGCCTTTCCACCTCGCGGCGCTGCTCGCCGCCGGCCTCGAACTGCCGGCCATCGACCTGCTGCTCTCGGCCACCGCGCCGCTGTCGGTGACGCTGGCCGCCGAGGCCGAAGCGCGCACCGGCGCGCCGCTGCTCGAAATCTACGGCTCGACGGAATCCGGCCAGCTGGCCAGCCGACGGACCACCGCCGGGGCCGCCTGGCAGCTGCTGCCCGGCGTGCGCCTCGAACAGCAAGGCGACGACACCGTCGCCTGCGGCGGCCACGTCGAGGGCAGGGTAGCGCTGTCCGACCGGATCGAACTGCTGCCCGACCGGCACTTCCTGCTCCACGGCCGCCATGCCGATCTGGTCAACATCGCCGGCCGGCGCACCTCGCTGGCCTACCTCAATCACCAGATCGCCGCCATTCCCGGCGTCGCCGATGCCGCCTTCTTCCTGCCCGACGATGCCGGTCCCGACGGCATCACCCGGCTGACCGCCTTCGTCGTCGCCCCCGGCCTGACGGCCCAGGCGCTGAGCGCCGAACTGCGCCGGCGGATCGACGCCATCTTCCTGCCCCGGCCGCTGGTCTTCGTCGAAAAACTGCCGCGCAACAGCACCGGCAAGCTGCCGCGCAGCGAGCTGCAGGCCCTCTACGCCGCCAAGGTCACCGATGGCCGCCGCTGAATTCGCCTGGACGGTGCCCGCCGACCACCCGGCCTTCGCCGGCCACTTCCCCGGCCGCCCGATCGTGCCCGGCGTCGTGCTGCTCGACCGCGCCATCCTGTTCGCCGAAGCCATGCTCGGCCGGCCCGGCCTGGCCTGGCAGGTCGGCCAGGCCAAGTTCTTCAGCCCGGTCGGGCCGGCCGCTTTGTTGCTGTTCGCGCTGACCGCCCGGCCCAACGGCGCCATCGCCTTCACCGTCCGCTGCGGCGAGCGCGAGGTCGCCGCCGGCAGCCTGACGCCGCCCGCGCCATGAACCCGGACCAGCCATCCACCGCCGACTGGCGGCTGCAGCAGGAGCGCAGCAACCTGGCCGTCCTCAAGCTGATGGTGTGGATCTCGCTGACTTTCGGCCGCGCCGTCAGCCGCCTCATCCTCTACGGCATCGCCGCCTATTTCGTCCTCTTCTCGCCACGCGCCCGCCGCGCCAGCCGGGCCTATCTGAGCCGGGCGCTGAACCGCTGGGCCGAATGGGCGGACGGCTTCCGCCATGTTTTTTCCTTCGCCAGCACCATCCACGACCGCATCTACCTGCTCAACGACCGTTTCGCGCTGTTCAACATCGAGGTGGTCGGCGCCGAGGCGCTGCACGCGGCGCTGGCCAAACAACCCGGCGCGCTGCTGATCGGCGCCCACCTCGGCAGTTTCGAGGTGCTGCGCGCCGTCGGCCGGGGCCGGGCTGGGCTCAAGGTGGCGATGCTAATGGTCGAGGACAACGCCCGCAAGCTCAACGCAACGCTGGCCGCGATCAACCCGGCGGCCAGCCAGGACATCATCCCGCTCGGCCATATGGACTCGATGCTGCAGGCCCGCGACAAGCTCGATGCCGGCTACCTGGTCGGCATGCTGGCCGACCGCGGCCTGGGCGACGATGCGACGGTCGACTGCGAATTTCTCGGCAAAATGGCGCCGTTCCCGGTCGGCCCCTGGCGCCTGGCGGCGATGCTGCGCCGGCCAGTCTTCTTCATGACCGGCCTCTACCTCGGCGGCAACCGCTACCGGATCCACTTCGAAGCGCTGGCTGATTTTTCGCAAACGCCGCGCGAGGGGCGCGATGCCGCCGTGCGCGCTGCGATGCAGCGCTACGCCGACCGCCTGACACACTTTTGCCGGCTGGCTCCGTACAATTGGTTCAATTTCTTCGATTTCTGGCAGAAAAAATGAGCAAACGATTCCTCGGCGGCCTGCTGCTGCTCGCCATCGCCCTGCCGGCGTTCGCCGCCTTCGACGTCGGCCAACTGATGGATGGTCTGGCCCGGCACAAGGGCGGCAAGGCCAAATTCGTCGAGACGAAATACATCGCGCTGCTCGACAAGCCGGTGGTGGCCACCGGCGAAATGACCTACACCGCTCCCGACCGCCTGGAAAAACGGACGCTGACGCCGAAGGCCGAAACCATGCTCATCGACAAGGACATGCTGTCGATCGAGCGCGACCAGCGCAAGCTGAGCATCAACCTGGCCAACCAGCCCGAGGCGCTGGCTTTCGTGGACAGCATCCGCGGCACGCTGTCCGGCAACCGGGCGGCGCTGGAGAAAAACTATGCCCTGTATTTGTCCGGCACGACCCACAAGTGGGTGCTCACCCTGCTGCCCAGCGACCAGAAGATCGCCGCGCTGGTCCTGCGCATCACGGTCAGCGGCACGAAAAACCAGATCCGCAGCATCGAATACCTGCAGGCCGACGGTGACCGCTCGGTGCTGAATATCGACCCGGTCGAGCTCAAATGACCCGGGCCGCCCGCCGCGCCCTGCTCATCTGGCTGCTGGCCATGCTGGCCGGAGCGGCGGTCGTCTGGCACAGCCGTTTCACGGCCGACATGTCCTTCTTCCTGCCGGCGCGGCCGAGCGCCGAACAGCAGGTGCTGGTCGACCAGCTGAAGGAAGGCGTCGTTTCGCGCCTGCTGATGGTCGCCATCGCCGGCGGCGATGCGGCGCAGCGGGCCGCCGCTTCCCGCGACCTGCGCGGTCGACTGCAAAAACTGCCCGAATTCGTCGCGGTGCAGAACGGCGAGGCCGGCAGCCTCGACGCCGACCGCGACTTCCTGTTCCGCCACCGCTATCTGCTCAGCCCGGCCGTCCAGCCGGAGCGCTTCACCGTCGACGGGCTGCGCGAGAGCATCGGCAACAGTGTCGACCTGCTCGCCTCGCCGGCCGGCATGATGATCAAGCCGCTGCTGCCGCGCGATCCGACCGGCGAGCTGATCGAGTTGCTGTCCGGCCTCAACGCCGGCGCCCAGCCCAACGCTCGGGCCGGCGTCTGGGCCTCCCACGATGGCGAGCGGGCGATGCTGCTGATCCAGACCCGGGCGCTCGGCTCCGACACCGACGGCCAGGAAACGGCCATCGGCCTGATCCGCAGCCAGTTTGCCGAAACCATTCACGCCGGGAGCCCGCAGCTGACCCTGCAACTGTCCGGCCCCGGCCTGTTCGCCGTCAAGTCGCGCGCCACGATCAAGGGCGAGGTCAGCCGGCTGTCGGCGATCAGCAGCCTCGCCATCATTGCCGTGCTGTTCTTCGTCTACCGCTCGCTGCGCCTGGTCAGCCTCGGCCTGCTGCCGGTCGTCAGCGGCGCGCTGGCCGGCATCGTCGCCGTCAGCCTCGCCTACGGCACGGTCTTCGGCATCACCGTCGGCTTCGGCTCGGCGCTGATCGGCGAAGCGGTCGATTACTCGATCTATTATTTCGTCCAGTCCAGCCGGCTCGGCGTCGACCAATGGCGCCAGCGCTTCTGGCCGACCATCCGCCTCGGCGTGCTGACCTCGACCTGCGGCTTCGGCGCGCTGCTTTTCTCCGGCTTCCCCGGCCTGGCCCAGCTCGGCCTCTATTCGCTGAGCGGCGTCGTTGCCGCCGCCCTGGTCACCCGCTTCATCCTGCCGTCGCTGGCCGGCAGCGATCACCGCATGCGCGACCTGGGCGCACTCGGGGCGAGGCTCCAGCGGGGCATCACGCAGCTCCGGCGCCTGCGCTGGCCGCTCGTCGTCCTGACCCTGGCCGCGGCCGCCTTCCTCGCCGTCAACCGCGACCACCTGTGGCACCCGAACCTCTCGGCGCTGAGCACGGTCAGCGCCGAAGACTCGGCCATCGACATGGCCCTGCGCGCCGACATCGGCGCCCCCGATGCCCGCTACATGGCGGTGATCACCGCCCCCGACCAGGAGGCCGCCCTGCAGGCCGCCGAGCGTGCCGGACGGCAACTCGACGCGCTGGTCGCCCGGGGAATCATCGGCGGCTACGACAGCCCGGCCCGCTTCCTGCCCAGCCAGGCCGTCCAGGCCAGCCGCCGCGCCAGCCTGCCGACGGCCGCCGATCTGCAGGTGCGCCTGCCGGCCGCACTGGCCGACTCGCCGCTGTCGGCCAGCAAGCTCGGCGGCTTCATCGCAGACATCGCCACGGCCAAAGAACAGGATAGCCTGAGCCGCGAGACACTGGCCGGCACCAGCCTGGCGCTGGCCGTCGATTCGCTGCTCCTGCACCGGCCGAACGGCTGGAGCGTGCTGCTGCCCCTGCGCCCGGCCGGCGGCGAGCAGGGCGTCGATCTCCCGATCGCGGCGGTGCGTGCGGCGCTGGCCGGCAGCGGCGCCCTGTTCGTCGACATGAAGCAGGAATTCGACACGCTGTACAACGACTACCTGCACGAAGCGACGCTGCTCTCGCTGGCCAGCTTCGGCGCCATCGTCGCGCTGCTTGCCGTGACCCTGCGCTCGTTGCGGCGCCTGGTCGCCGTCCTGATCCCGCTGCTGCTCGCCGTCATCCTGGTCATCGCCGGGCTGCACCTGGCCGGCCAGCAACTGCACCTGCTGCATCTGGTCGGCATGCTGCTGATCGTCGCCGTCGGCTCCAACTATGCGCTGTTCTTCGATCACGCCGGCAGCGCCGACGGTCTGGACGGCACGACGCTGGCTTCGATGGCGATCGCCAACCTGACCACCGCCATCGGCTTCGGCACGCTGGCCCTCTCCGACGTCCCGGTGCTCAACGCCGTCGGCATCACGGTCGGCCCCGGCGCCCTCCTGGCGCTGCTGCTTTCGGCCTGTTTCGTCGGCCGCCAGCGGGCCTGAAATGCCGCATTCCAAAAGCATCGAAGCCGGGGCTGGCGGCAACGCGCCAAAAGGGCAAAAGCCGGCCCCCGACGTTTCACGTGGAACCGGCGCATGAGCGGCGAACTACGCACGCTGCACCTGACCCGCGGTGGCGACGCGCTGCTCGTCCTGCTCCCCGGCGCCTACATGGCTCCCGAGCATTTCATCGAGCACGGCTTCTACGCCGCCGTCGACCGGCGCCGGCTGGGCCTCGACCTTGCCCTCGTCGATCTCGGCCTCGACACCATCTCCAGCGGCGCCGCCGTTCCCGCCCTGCTCGAGCAGATCATCCACCCGGCGCGCCGCGACTACCGCTGCGTCTGGCTGGGCGGCATCTCGCTCGGCGGCTTGCTCGCGCTGGGCCTCAATGCCGACCATCCGGGCGCCGTCGATGGCCTCTGCCTGCTCGCGCCTTACCCCGGCAGCCGGCTGACCGCACAGGCCATCGAACGGGCGGGCGGCCTCGTGGCCTGGCAGCCGACCGCCAGCGAACTGGCCGACCCCGAATACCGCGCCTGGCATTGGCTCAAGGCGCCGCCGGCGGGACTACCGGCTTTCGTCGGCTACGGCAGCGAGGACCGTTTCGCCGCCGGCATGCGCGCCATTGCCGAGCGCTTCCCGTCCACCTGCCGCCGCGCCGTTCCCGGCGGCCACGACTGGCCGGTCTGGCAGCTTTTGTGGGAACATTTCCTCGATCTTGGCCACTTTGCCGCCTGACCCGCCGATGCCCTGGAAACCGACGCCCGCCCTCAAGACAACCTTCGCCGTACACGCCGCGGCCGCCATCGCTTGCCTGGTCGCACCGGCCATCTGGCCGTGGGCGCTGGCCGGGCTGCTCGTCAATCATGCCATCCTGACCGCGGCCGGGCTGCTGCCGCGCTCGACGCTGCTCGGCGCCAACCTGATCGCGCTGCCTGAAGTCGCGAAGGCTCGCCGCGAAGTCGCCCTGACCATCGACGACGGTCCGGACCCCGAGGTTACCCCGCGCGTCCTCGACCTGCTCGATGCCGCCGGCGCCAAAGCCAGCTTCTTCTGCATCGGCTGGCGGGCCCGTCAACATCCGGCGCTGTGCCGCGAGATCGTCGCCCGCGGCCATCGCATCGAAAACCACGGCGATGCGCATGCCAAAGCCTTCGCCACCTTCGGTCCCGGCCGCATGCGGGCCGACATCGCCGCCGCCCAGACGACGCTGGGCGCAATCACCGGCCAGCCGCCGCGCTACTTCCGCGCTACCGCCGGCCTGCGCAATCCTTTCCTCGACCCGGTGCTGCACGGCCTCGGCCTGAAATTGGCCGCCTGGACGCGTCGACCGTACGATACCCGCTGCGGCGACCCGGATACGGTTTTCGACCGCCTGACCCGCGACCTCGGCCCGGGCGACATCCTGCTCATGCATGACGGCCATGCCGCCCGCACGCCGGATGGCCAGCCGGTCATCCTCGCCGTCCTGCCACGGCTGCTCGCCACACTGCGCGACCAGCAGCTAACGCCCGTCGTGCTACCCGACGCCAGCTGATGTTCCGGCGTTTCCTGTCTGCCATGTCCACCTCTCACCGCCCGGCCTGATCGCATGCCCCTGCCCAGCCACCGCCTTCTGCTCATTGCCGTCCTGCTCGCCGGGCTGGCCGGCTGTTCGCTGTTCGAGGAAAGCGAGGAGGAGGGCGCCTCGCTGCCGCCCGACATGGCCCGCCGCGCCGACGGCAGGACCGCCAAGGCCTGGCCGACCTCGCTGGCCGAGGCCGAAGTCAAAAGGCGGATTGCCCGCTTGGTCCCCGGCTACGCCAAAGACCGGCAGGGCTGGGCCGACGATCTGCACACCGCCTTCAAGACCCTGGAAGTGCCGCACGCCACGCAGACCTACTGCGCCGCCATCGCCATCATCGAGCAGGAATCCAGCTTCCAGGCCGACCCGACGGTGCCCGGCCTGCCCGGCATCGTCCGCCGCGAGCTCGACAACCGGGCCGGCCGCTTCGGTGTGCCGATGCTGATCGTCAATGCCGCGCTGAACAAGACTTCGCCCGACGGCAAGAGCTACAACGAGCGCATCGACGCCCTGAAAACCGAAAAGCAGCTGAACGGCCTGTTCGAGGATATGACGGGGGAACTGCCTTTCGGCCGCCAGTTGTTCGCCGACTACAACCCGGTGCGCACCGGCGGGCCGATGCAGGTCAGCGTCGACTTCGCCGGCCAGCATCTCAAGGAGCGCGACTACCCGTACCCGCTGCCGAAAAAGGTCCGCGACGAGGTGTTCACCCGGCGCGGCGGCGTCTATTTCGGCAGCGCCATCCTGCTCGACTACGAAGTGCCTTACGACCAGATCGCCTATCGTTTCGCCGACTTCAACGCCGGCCGCTACAGCAGCCGCAACGCTGCCTTCCAGCTGGCGCTCGGCAAGCTCACCGGCAAGCCGCTGACCCCGGATGGCGACCTGCTGCGCTACGAGAACGGTCATCCCGCCCCGTTGCCAAGCAGCATCGAGGAAGCCGCCATCGCGATCGCCGGCCAGCTCGATATGAGCCGCCCGCAAATCCGCCGCGACCTGCTCCTGGAAAAATCCGCGGCCTTCGGGCGCAGCCCGCTGTTCAACCGCGTCTTCGCACTGGCCGAAAAAACCGGCCGGCCGCTGCCCCGGCAAGCCATGCCGCAGATCGACCTGAAAAGCCCGAAAATCAGCCGCAAGCTGACCACCGAATGGTTCGCCCGGCGGGTCGAAGGACGCTATCGCAGTTGCCTGGCACGGAGCGGCGGGCGCTGAGTCAACGGGCCGCAATGATCGCGCTGGCGCCTCCATGCGCCGCCTTCAGCCTTAACCGGCTAGCGGGCGTGGCCAATCCCCGAGCAGCCGACACGACCGGCCCCATAAGTGGGCCAGGGGAGAATTCCCAGGATTCCCGGGGCAATATGCCCCGGCGTCCCCGGGCGCACTGACCTAGGCCGGCAGCGCCGGATGCAGTCTACTGAGAACGGCCCTTGAGGCCCCCCACCCATCAGGAGACAAACATGCCGCATCCCCGTTTTGACGACACCGCCATCCGCTGGCAACCCTTCGGCGACTTCCCCCATTTCGTCTTCGCCATTCAGCACGTGGACATGGAACAGCGCATCGCCGATGTCCTCTTCAAATTTGCCGCCAGCCAGCAGATCGTCCTGCATCGCCACAAGGCGCTCAATCACACCTTCGTCATCCAGGGCGAGCACCGGCTGTACGAAATGGATGGACGGCTGCGCGAAATCCGGCCGACCGGCAGCTACACGATCTCCCCGGCGAGCGAAACGCCTCACCGGGAAGGCGGCGGCACGGAGGATGTCATCGTCCTCTTCAGCATGCGACCGAAGCCGGGCGAAATACTCTACGAAGTACTCGACGACCACGGCCAGCCGCTCGCCGAAATCACCCTGGAAACGCTCCAGGCCATTTTCGAGGCCGGGGAGGTGGCCGCCGACGCCTGACGGCCCTGGCCGGATCGGCCCGGTGCCGGAACGTTGGGCGGCTGAAATCCACAGGCCAGCAAGATGGCCGCCAGCGCTGCACGGCGCCCGCGTATAAGCGGGCCGATCCCCAATTTACCGATGTCCCGCATGGCGCCATGCGGGTTTCGCCAATTCCGGAAAAATGGGATTTCCGCCGGGCAAATTGCCCTTTGCCACCTCCTGGCGCTCGGCAATACTTGGTGCATTGCTTGCGCCCGGAGTCCCGACCATGAACCTGAATCGCCTCGCCCCGTGGGTCTCGACCCTCGCCCTGGCGGCATCCTCGCTGGCCAGCGCCGACCCGGTCGACCACCGCCGCCTGCTGGGCGCCGCACAGGACAAGGGCAACTGGCTGTCCTACGGGCGCGACTACAGCAACCAGCGCTTTTCGCCGCTCACCCGCATCAATCGCCAAACAGTCCGCCGGCTGGCACCGCGCTGGATCTACCAGACCGGCATTCCGGCCTCCTTCCAGGCCACGCCGCTGGTCGTCGACGGCATCATGTACCTGGCCATGCCGTTCAACCATGTCGCCGCCATCGACGCCGTCAGCGGCCGGGAAATCTGGCGCTACGAACACCAGCGCAAGACGCCGAAGATGTGCTGTGGCCCGGCCAGCCGGGGCGTCGCGGTAGCCAACGGCAAGGTCTTCATCGGCACGGTCGATGCCCGCCTGATCGCCCTTGACGCAAAAACCGGCCAGCTCGTCTGGGACACGCCGCTGGCCACCGACGGCGGCCCGACCGAGGCCGTCGATCAGCTGGACAGCCAGGACAGCCTGCGCCAGCAGACTGCCACCGGCACGACCGGCGTCGGCGCCAACATGGCGCCGCTGGTCGTCGACGGCAAGGTCATCATCGGCATCACCGGGGTCGGTTACGGCCTGCACCTCGAAGGCGAAACTCCCAACGCGCCGGTCGGCGCCGTCGTCGGTTTCGCCGGCAGCTACGGGCGACCCGGCTTCTACGCCGCCTTTGACGCCGAGACCGGCCAGCGGATCTGGCAGTTCGACACGGTCGCCGCGACCGGCTGGGAAGGCGAATTCACGCCGACGACGCCGGATGGCGTGCCCCTGCATCGCGATCTCGCCAAGGAAAAGGCCGCGCTGGCGAAATACCCCGAGGCCAGCCGCCACGGCGGCGGCTCGGCATGGACGACGCCGGCCTACGACCCCCGGTCGCGCCTGCTCTACCTCGGCACCGGCAATCCGTCGCCGCAGCTGGACGACAGTTCGCGGCCCGGCGACAACCTGTACACCGTCGCCCTGGCTGCCATCGAGGTCGACACCGGCAAGCTGCGCTGGCATTACCAGCAGGTCCCGCACGATGTCTGGGGCTATGACGTCGCCAGCCCGCCCGTCCTCTTCGACCTGCCGACGACCAAGGGCAATATTCCCGCCGTCGGCGAAGCGGCCAAGGTCGGCTGGTTCTATGTACACGACCGCCGTAGCGGGGCGCTGCTCTTCAAGTCCGAAGCCTTCGTGCCGCAGGAAAACCTGTTCTCCCCGCCCAGCGTCGAGGGAACGCGGGTCAGCCCCGGCGCCGTCGGCGGCACCAACTGGTCGCCGGTGGCGCTCGACCCGACTACCGGCCTCGCCTACGTCGCCGCCTCGCACATCCCGATGCGCTACACGGTGCGCGAACTGCCCGCCGGCAAGGATGGCCAGCCCCGGCGCTATACCGAACTGAAGCCGATCGACGAACCCAACTGGGGCACCCTGACCGCCATCTCGACCCGCGACCAGGGCAAGATCCGCTGGCAAAGAAAAATGGACAGCCCGCTCGTCGGCGGCACCCTGGCCACCGCCGGCGGCCTCGTCTTCATGGGCGAGGCCAACGGCTATCTCGACGCCTTCGACGCCGCCAACGGCCAGCTGCTCTGGCAATTCCAGTGTGGCGCCGGCGTCAACGCGCCGCCGGTCAGCTACGAGGTCAATGGCGTCCAGTACGTCGCCGTGGCTGCCGGCGGCAATTCCCTGTTCGGCTCCAAGCGGGGCGGGGCGCTGATCGTCTTCGCGCTGCCGTCCGCTGCCCGGTAAGCCGACACGACCATCCCGACGGCGTCTGATCGGAATATCCGGCGCCTCTCAGGCTGCCGCAACCCGCCTTTAAGCGACTTCAGCGCTCAGGCGGTCAAGGTTCTGTTCGTTGGCCGGCACGACAATGTGGCGAATCGCGCTGGCCACCGCGGCATCGGCAAACGCCTGCTCCCAACGCACCAGGGTGCCTTCGGGCGACGGCTCCAGCGTTATGGTCAGGGTGAAGTGGGGCGGGCAGACGTGCCGGATAACGACCTGGCGGTCCGCCTCGATGCGGCTGAAGACAGACTCGTTCCGATAAATCTGCCCATCCGGACCGATCATCTCGAAAACCCAGCGGCCACCGGGCTGAAACTCGAACACGTCGAAGCGATTGGAGAAGCCATCAGGCCCCCACCATCTGGCGAGCCGGGCAGGATCCTGGATCGCGGCAAAGACTGCCGATCGCGCTGCGCATAAGGTCCGCTGGCTGGTGAAGGTGCTCATGGGCGCTCTCCTGACCAATAATTTTTGGTCTGTCTCCTATTTACACAAACTAGACAACCCGTTTCCATCGCTGGTAAATAATATGTATTTCATACAAGCACCTGGCTAGCACATTACTCGACCCGAGCAATATGTTTTCGCGAAGACTTGTCGCGCTCGAGTTTGCCCTCTCGCATCAATAAGCCAATCACGCTATAGGAAAGATAGTCTTTCGATCCACCACCATAATCACTTCGAAGACCAAGCAAACTAGCGGTATCTGAATTACTAACACCGCGTGGGTTAGCTTTCGCAAACTCAAGCACCGCTTCTTTCAACAAATCCAATCCAAGCTGTGCCTTTTCCTTCGTCCCAGAAGGTACCACCACGCTTGCGCGCACCTTCGTCCCTAAACCTGAAGGAAGGACAGAATTGGTCAGCAACCCACCCGAGTCGATCGTCCCGAAGGCTGAAATCAATTCGGCCTCTAACTTCATTGCTTGTTGCTCAGTTAAAGCATCTACCAAACGCGCCACAAGTACCTTGGCACCGGAAGCGATAATTTCTTGAATTCGCAACCCCTTGCGAGTGGCATCCGGCTTTACCAGATGATCGTGAGATCGAGTTCCAGTTCCCTTTCCAACATAAAAGGGTAGTGCCGGTGAACTGCGCGGGTCTTTCAACGCATACACGTAAAAGGAACTATCAATAGACACGTGCGATACCCCGTTGGAATGTAAATAGCCATCAAAATTAGCCGTTTCAGCATAGCACGGGCATGCTCGATCAATTTCCCGGGAATCAATAAGCAACCCCCTCTGCTAAAATCGCCCCCACCCCATTTCGAGCGCCACCGTGACCCCGCTGCTGCTTTCCGCCTACACCGCCACCACCTGTCTCGGCCGCGGGCTTGATGCCACGCGGGCGGCCTTGCGGGCCGGGCGGAGCGGGCTGGCACCGTGCGCTTTCGAGAGCGTGCGGCTCGATACCTGGATCGGCGAGGTGGCTGCGGTCGACGCCGAAAAATTGCCTAAAGCACTGGCCGATTACGATTGCCGCAACAACCGGCTGACGCAGATGGGGCTGGAGACCGACGGTTTCGCCGAGCAGGTGCGCGCGGCCGTTGCCCGTTACGGCAGGACGCGGGTCGGCGTCTTTCTCGGCACCAGCACGGCCGGCATTTTGCAGACCGAACTGGCCTATCGCCGGCGCGACCCGGAAACCGGCGCCTTGCCCGACGATTTCCACTACCGGACGACCCACAATTCCTTCTCGCTGGCCGAATTCACCCGTGATTACTTCGGGCTGGAAGGCATGGCGATGGCCATTTCGACGGCTTGTTCGTCGAGCGCCAAGGTCTTTGCCGCCGCCGCCCGCCAGCTGGCGCTGGGCAGTATCGACGCGGCCATCGTCGGCGGCGTCGATACGCTGTGCCTGACCACGCTCTACGGTTTCGCCTCGCTGCAACTGACCTCGGCCCAGCCGTGCCGCCCCTACGACGCGGCGCGCGATGGGATTTCGGTCGGCGAGGGTGCCGCCTTCGCGCTGCTCGAACGCTGCGAAAATCCCGCCACCGGTTCGGTGCTGCTGCTCGGCACCGGCGAATCGAGCGACGCCTACCACATGTCGTCGCCGCACCCGGAAGGCCTGGGCGCCAAACTGGCGATGGAAGCCGCGCTGCGCTCGGCCGGGCTGGACGCCGACGCCATCGACTACATCAACCTGCACGGCACCTCGACGCCGGCCAACGACGCCGCCGAGGGCAAGGCCGTCAGCGCCCTGTTCGGCGACCGCGTGCCGTGCAGCTCGACCAAGGGCGCCACCGGCCACACGCTGGGCGCTGCCGGGGCGGTTGAGGCGGTGATCTGCGCGCTGGCGCTGAGCGACGGCTTGCTGCCCGGCAGTCCGGGCACCACAACGCCGGATCCGGCGATTGCCGTCGACTACCGGCTGCACGCCTGCGCCGCCCGGCTGCGCGTCGCACTGAGCAATTCCTTCGGCTTCGGCGGCAGCAACTGCAGCCTGATCCTCGGCGTCGCGCCATGAGCACCCCGCTGACCGCCTGGATCGAAGGCATCGGCTTCATCGCCCCCGGCCTGCCGGACTGGCCGACCGCCCGTGCCGTTTTGCGCGGGGAAACGCCGTTGACCGTAGCACCCTCCGTGCTGCCGGCCCCCAGCCTGCTGCCGCCGGCCGAACGCCGCCGCGCCAGCCGCGTCGTCAAGCTGACGCTGGCGCTCGGCCTCGAAGCCGCCGCCCAGGCCGGCGCCGACGTCGCGACGCTAGCCACGGTCTTTGCCGCCTCCGGGGCCGACGGCCACAACTGCCACGCCCTCTGCGAGCAGCTGGCGACCGACGACCGGCAGATTTCGCCGACCCGTTTCCACAATTCGGTGCATAACGCCGCGGCCGGCTACTGGGGCATCGCCACCGGCGCGATGGCGCCCTGCCAGGTCATCTGCGCCTACGACGCCAGCTTCGGCGCCGGCCTGCTCGATGCGCTGGGGCAGGTCGTTCTCGACCGCCAGCCGACGCTGCTGATCGCCTACGACAGCGAATATCCCGAACCGTTGTTCGCCAAGCGGCCGCTCCCCGATGCCGCCGGCGTCGCTTTGTTGCTGACGCCGGAACGCGGTGAGCATTCGCTGGCCGGCATCACGGTGACGCCGACCAGCGAGGCCGCCGAGCCGCTGGCCGCGCCTGAACTCGAAGCGCTGCGCAGCACCATTCCGGCCCTACGCGCCCTGCCGCTGCTGCAAAAACTGGCGCTCGGCGAGGCGGGTTCGGTCGGCCTCGACTACCTGCCGCCGCTGCAACTGCAAGTCGCCATCCAGCCGTGCTAAAGCCCACCGCCGCCGCCGTGCTGCTGGACCATGACTGGATCGCCGCCCACATCCCGCATCAGGGCGCCATGTGCCTGCTCGAGGCGGTGGTCGACTGGTCGGCCACCGCCATTGCCTGCCGCGCCGGCAGCCACGCCGACCCGGCCAACCCGCTGCGCGCCGACGGCCGGCTCGGTGCTGCCGCCGGCATCGAATACGCCGCCCAGGCGATGGCCATCCACGGCGCGCTGCTCGCCGGCCAGGACGATCGGCCGCGCCAGGGCTACCTGACCAGCGTGCGCGGCGTGACCCTGCACGTCGCCCGCCTCGACGACCTGCCGGGACAAATCGACGTGCACGCCGAACGCCTGTCCGGCGACGACAACCATATCCTCTACCAGTTTTCGCTCAGCCACGCCGGCCGCGGCCTGCTCGCCGGCCGTGCCGCCGTCGTGCTCGACGCGGCGGCATTGGGTGGGGACTCCGACGACCATAAAAACAACGGCTGGCCCCCGGGTCAACCGGACAATTCGGCCCCAAAGGAAACCCGATGAAACGCGCCCTGGTCACCGGCGGCAGCGGCGGCATCGGCGCCGCGATCTGCCAGCGCCTGGCCGCCGACGGCCACCATGTCATCGCCCATGCCAACCGCAGCCTGGAGAAGGCCGCCGCGGTGGTCGCCGGGATCGTCGCCGCTGGCGGGAGCGCCGAGGCAGTGGCCTTCGACGTCACCGACCGCGCCGCGACGGCCGCCGCGCTGGAAACGCTGCTCGAAGGCGGCGCCATCCAGATCCTGGTCAACAACGCCGGCATCCACGCCGACGCTGTTTTTCCCGGCATGCGCGGCGAGCAGTGGGATGCGGTGATCGATGTCTCGCTGAACGGCTTCTTCAACGTCACCCAGCCGCTGACCCTGCCGATGATCCGCACCCGCTGGGGCCGCATCGTCAATATTTCGTCGGTCGCCGGCATTACCGGCAATCGCGGCCAGGTCAATTATTCGGCCGCCAAGGGCGCGCTGCACGCCGCCAGCAAGTCGCTGGCGCTGGAACTGGCCAGCCGCGGCATCACGGTCAATGCCGTGGCGCCGGGCATCATCGCCACCGGAATGATAGACGGCGCCTTCGACGCCGAGACCATCAAAAAAATCGTGCCGATGCAGCGGGCCGGCCAGCCGGCAGAGGTCGCCGATCTCGTCGCCTTCCTCGCCTCCGAGCAGGCCGCCTACATTTCCGGACAGGTCATCTCGATCAACGGCGGCATGATCTGACCCCTGCGGTCGACCGCGAAAAATCCGGAATATCCCCGCCGCCCGCCGGACGGACAATCTGCTACATTGGCGTGACACAACCGGCAACGGAGGCAACGATGAGCGACAAATCCATGCTGAACCTGCATCAAGCCGCGCAAATGCTGGCCAGCGGGGAGCAACAGGTGCGGGCAGCCGAAATCGAGCTGGCGCGAGCCATTGAACATGGCGAACTGCACGCCAACGTCAAGCGCTGGGCGACCGAGCAGTGGGAGGGACGGCAGTTGCCGGGCAACATCAACCGTCTGGAAACCTACATCGAGCCCGGCGAACTGGACGCCTGGCAGCAACGTCGCCAGCCGGCCTGAGCGACTCAGGCCGCAGCCAGGCCGGCGAGGGCGAGCGCGATGTCCTGTTCGTCGGTTGGCCGGACCAGGCGGGCTAGTTCCTGCCCATCCTTGATGAAGAGCAGCGTCGGCCACAGTTTGACGCGGAAGCTGCGCCCCAGCCGGCGGCCCGGGCCGTCTTCGATCTTCAGGTGGCGCAGCCCGGGGTAAGCGCGCATCGCCGCCTCGATCAGCGGCTGCGCACCCTGGCAGTGCGGACACCAGTCGACCCCGAATTCGAGCAGCAACAGCCCGGGCAGGGCATCGATTTCCGCCCTCGCCGGGGCGTCGACCGTAAACGTCGGGGTGTAGGCCATGCTTTGCTCCTCAGGCGGCGCGCCGGATCAGCGCTTGCAACCGGGCCAGTTTGGGCGCCACAACCGGCACGGTCAACATCGTGCTGGCCACCGCCATCAGCAGCAGGGCAGTGAAGGTGGCGCTGGTGATGATCTGCTTGTCGAGCAGGATGTTGGCGAAAATGATCATGATCAGGGCCTTGGTCTGCAGCAGCCAGCCGATGATGCTGGCCTCGCCCGGCGTCCATTGGAGAATCCGGCCGGCGATCCGGACGCCGATCAGCTTGCCGCCCACCGAAACCGCCAGCAGCAGCGCGGCGGCAATGAACACGGTGGTGCCGCCGACGTTCCAGTTGGTACGCAGGCCGGTGGACAGGAAGAAGACCGGCATGATGACAAGCAGCACATGATGGCGCAGCTGGTCCATCTTGTCCTGGTCGAACCACTCGGCTTCCATGCTCGCGCCGGCCAGGAAGGCGCCGACCATAAAATGCAGGCCGGCCCAGTCGGCGCCGAAGGCCACCCCGGCCAGCCAGACCAGCGCGACATACCAGCGGTCGCGCTCGGCCAGCCGTTGCATCAGGTGATGGAACAGCCAGGCGGCGAGGGCGAAAGCGAGCAGGAAAGCACCCTGGCGGCCGATCCGTTCCCAGTCCATGAGGATCAGCGCCAGGACGCCCCAGATCGCGATGTCGTCGAGGCTGGCGTAGCGCAGGATGCGCTGGCCGATCGGCTGGCGCAGCACGTCGAGCTTTTCCATCAGCAAGATCAGGATGGGCAGGGCAGTGACCGCGCAGGCCATGCCGACACCGACGACGAATTGCCAGGTCAACGCTTTGGGCCCCATCCAGCCGTCGACCGTCAGCATCAGCCCGGCTGCGGCGCAGCCGAAGAGCAGCGGCGTGCCAAGCGCCAGGCCGGCGGTGATACCGCTTTCCCGGCGATGCGCCCAGGCTTTCTTGAGGTCGAGTTCGATGCCGGCGATCATCACGAACAGCATGACCGCCCACCAGGCAATGCCGTTCAGCGACTGGACGACGGCCGGGTTGAAGACGAAGGTGTAGTAGTCGGGAAAGGCCCGGCCGAGAATACCCGGCCCGAGCAGGATGCCGGTGATGATCTGGACGACGACCAGCGGTGCGTAATAGTCGGTCTTGCCCAGCCGCCAGATCAGGTAGGGGACGGTGAAGATGATCGTCATGGCGATCAGGAAGACTTCCGTCGTGTTCATGGCGAAGGCCCTAGTGGCGCGCCGCTTTGGCTGCCTGGCGGTGATACAGGGCGGCCAGCAGGTCGGTCTGGGTGAGCACGCCGACCAGCTTCTGGTGGGCGTCGATGACCGGGACGATGGCCGGGTGGTCGCTGGCCGAGAGCAGGGTGATGATTTCGCCGAGCCGGGTCGTCGTCTGGACCAGCGCAAAACGCTCGCTCATGATCTGGCCGACCACTTCCGGCTTGTCGGAATACGCCGTGGGCGACGGCCGCAACAGTTGCCGGATGTTGTCGCCAATGGCCTGCGCATTGTCCGGACGGACGTGGCGCAGGAAGTTTTCCAGGGTCAGCACGCCGATCACCCGCTGGCTGCGGTCGACGACCGGCAGGCCGGGCAGATGGTGATCATGCAGCAAGGACCACGCCTCGTTCAGCTCGGTGGCGAACTCAACGCTGATGACCGGGGCTACCATGATCTCGCCGCAGGTCAGCCGCTCGTGGCGCCGGTAGGCATGAGCCGTGGCCAGATCGTAGATGCTGACCAGGTCGTCTTCGCTGATGTCGAGATAGGTGTCGAGCTTTTCCAGCGCGTGCTGCAGGTCGTCGTGGCGGATGCTGCGCCGCGGCGGCCGCGCCGCCGGCACTCGCGGCCCGGCCGGCACGCATTGCGGATAGCGCCGGCCGGGCATCAGGTTATTGATCGCCAGTACCGCCATCAAGGCGGCCAGGGCATTGAGCATGGCCGTCGTCAGCGAAATCGAATGCTGCTGGGCGCCGAGCGCGAAGACTACGGCGATCGCCCCGCCCGGCGGGTGGATGCAGCGCAGCAGCGCGGTCAGCCAGATGGTCAGGCCGAGGGCGACGCTGATGGCCAGCCAGGCGGGCTCCACCCAGAGGCCGCAGAAATGGCCGATCAGCGACGCCACCAGCAGACCGCCGGCAACCGACCAGGGCTGGGCGAGCGGGCTGTGCGGCAGGGCGAACAGGATGACGGCCGTCGCCCCGAGCGGTGCCAGCAGGTAGCTGGTATTTGGCCCGGCCGGCAGGACGCGCAGGATGCCCTGCATCAGCAGGATGCCGAGGCCGCCCGCCAAGGCGCTGATCCAGCGTTCACGCGCCGACAGCGGCGTGGTGTCGGCAATCAGGTAGCGCAGGGCAAACTGGCGAAGGGTGTCCATGAAGTTCTCAGGCAATCAGATAACGAAACAGCAGCCGCGGCAGACGGAGCAGGAACCCGAGAAAGAGCCGGGCATGCATCCAGGTCAGCAAAACATTGTCGCGCAGGTACTTGAAGTGGGAGACGCCGCCTTCCGCCGCCGACAGATAGCGCACCGGGGCATCGAGATTGAGTGGCCGGACGCCGGCCCAGCACAGGCGGACGACGGCCTCGGGGTCGAAATCGAAGCGGCGCATGAAGCGCTGGCCGCGCATGATCCTGATCAGCGGCGCGATCGGATAGATCCGGAAGCCATACAGCGAATCGCCGATGCCCATCCACAAGGTTTCCAGATTGGCCCAGCCGTTCGACACCTTGCGGCCATTGACGCGCAGGGCCGGCGCTTCCGGCCCGAAAACCGGCTTGCCGAGCACCATCTTGTCCGGGGCGGCCTGCGAGGCGGCCATGAAGGCGGGGATCAGCTCGGCCGGGTGCTGGCCGTCGGAATCCATGGTCAGGGCGTGGGTAAAGCCGGCGGCGGCGGCCTGGGTGATGCCTTCGAGCACCGCCGCACCCTTGCCGCGGTTTTCCGGCAGGACGATGAGATGCAGGCCGGCGTCGGTGGCCGCCAGCGCCTCTAGCTGTTCGGTGCTGCCGTCGGTGCTGCCGTCGACGACGACCCAGACCGGTGTCCACTGCGCGCGGGCGGCGCGCACCGTGGCAAGCACGCCGGGGCCGGGGTTGTAGCTGGGAATCAGGACGAGATGGGTGCTTGAAGCGACAGGCATGGCGGACAGAGGGTCAGGCGGTGAGTCCTACGGTCGACGGCGAATTCCGGCCAAATTCGCCACGGAAATAGGCCTCGAGTTCGGCGGTGAACGCCGGAATGTCGGCTGGCGGCAAAAAACGGCGGCCAAGCCGGATGCGGCAGGCAAGCGGCAGTTCCGGCCGGCGGAACAGCGGCCAGGCCTTGCCGAGGTAGGGCGTCGAGAATTCGATCAACAGCGTCTGCACCGGCACTTGCGCCCGGTTGGCGATCAGCCCGGTGCTCGCCGTACAGGGATCGAGGGGAAAGTTCGTCGTCCGCGTCCCTTCCGGGAAGATCACCAACTGAGCGCCCTGCAGCAGGGCCTCGCGGGCCCGGAGGATCATTTCCAGCGGGTCGTCGTTGCGGATGTAGCGGGCCAGCCGGGCGGCGGCACCGAACAGGATGTTGTCCATCAGCGACGCCTTCATGACGCAGACGGCGTTGGGCAGGCGGGAAACGATCATCACCGCGTCGAGCAGCGACGGGTGGTTGGCGGCGATGATCAGCGGCCCCTGGTCACCCAGCGGGTCGAGGGCCGACAAATCGAAACGGCAGGCGCAGAGGCGTTCGAGCAGGTGCAGGTACAGCCGGAAGCCGAGGGCGATATGGCGCCGGCCGAGCGACTGGCCGAGGCGCTGCGGCAGCACGGCCCGGAGGAGCAGGGCACAAGGCAGCCAGACGAGGCAGAGCGTGGCCAGGGTCGTCAGCCCGATGAGCATGGCGACATATTCGTAGGCAATCCACAGCGGATTGCCCGCCTGACGAGCGGCCGTCATCGACCTTGGCCCGTCAGCGGATGCAGGGCCTGCGCCTCGATTTCCAGCAGCAGCTCGCTGCGGCAGATATCGGCCTGGAGATAGAGGATTTCGGCGTTGCCGAGCAGCGCCGACAACGTTTCGCGGATTGCCGGAAAATCGCTCGCATGCCGCACGTAAACCCGGTACGACAGATCCCCCGCCGCGAACGGCGCCGAGCGGCAGCGCCGATTCGCTTCGTCGAGGACAGCCGCGATATTGGCCAGCACTTCGTGGCATTGCCCGACGACGTCGCCGGGGTGCATGGTCTGGTGGCCGACGATGCTCGCCGTGCCGGAAATGAAGAGGATTTCCTGATCCGGCAGATAAGCCAGAGCCGCCCGCGAGAAGGTCGGGCTGCGCGGGCCGTAGGCGGCCGGGTAATGGTAGGCGCTGACTTGACGGGGATTCTCGACCGGCACCGCCGGCGTCGCCCCGGCCATGAAGGCGATGCTCAGCGGCCCGCCGGCCAGGCCGATGGCGCAGGCGGCCGGGACGTTGCCGGTGGCGCCGCGCCGATATTGGAGAAAGGCATCCTGGCGACCGACATTGAACTGCCGGTAGCGTTCCAGCCCGTGCGTCTCCAGATTGATGCCGTCGAAATAGTTCCAGACCCGCCAAAGATGCGGCAGCTGTTCGAGGTCAAGCAGGCGGAAAATGCGCCGGTAGGCTTCCGCACTGGCCGCCTGCAGCGGCGAGCAGCCGATGGCATCGGCAAAATCCGATTCGTCCAGCGCGATCACGCCATAGAGCAGGCCGCCGGTGCGCCGCCAGGAGATTTCCTGGCATTCGCCAGAAAGTACCGTTTCATCGACCAGCCAGGTTTCCTGGGCGACCGCAACGGTCGACCCGAGCAGGGGGGCAAAAATGCCCTGCACCGGCCAGGCCGGCAAGGCGCCATTGGGTGGCTCGCCGAGCTGTGCCCCGCCCAGTTCCCGGCCGGTTTCACGTGAAACGGCAGCCGGCGAGGAAAGAAAACGGAGTGCCACTATGCGTTGTAAACGACCGCTTCGTCGACCTTGCGGATATTGAAGCGGCGCCGCTTCCAGCCGAGGAAGGCGCGTTTCGGCTGGAGGATGTTGGCCGTGTAGTAAAGCAGCTTGAAGATCCAGATCGAGCGCCAGATCGGCGTCTGGCCGAAAATGTCGCCGGCGAGTACCGAAAGCAGCGCTTCCTTGACCCGGAAAACGTTCTTCGGACCCATGAAGAAATCGCGCATGATCGGGTTGGTCACCCGGTAGATGAACCACGAGAATTCCTTCGGCCCGAGCTTCATCAGCGTGTCGAAGCGTTTGAGGGCCGCCGGGGCCGCCGCCGGGTTCTTCAGGCAGGTATCGATCGCCTCGGCGGCGATGACGCCGCTGTTCATGGCGAGCAGCACGCCGGACGAGAAGACCGGGTCGATGAAGGCATAGGCGTCGCCGAGCATGACGTAGTTGGCGCCGTGGTTGCGCTCGGAAACATAGGAGAAGTTGCCGGTCGCCTCGACCTGGTTGATCAGCTTGGCTTGCTGCAGGCGCTGGGTCAGCCCCGGGCACATCGCAATGCCGTCCATCAGGAACTGTTCGAGGCTGCGCTCGCCCTTGGTCTTCATGTAGTACGGCCAGGTCACCATGCCGATGCTGGTGATGTCGTTCGGCAGCGGGATGAACCAGAACCAGCCGTGCTCGAACCAGAAGATGGTGATGTTGCCCTCGGCCGTCCCGGCGTGGCGCTGGGCGCCGGCAAAGTGGCCGTAGATCGCCGAGCTGTTGTGCTTGGGATTGCGGTGCTTGATCTGGAAGCGGTTGGCCAGGAAGGTGTCGCGCCCCGAGGCATCGACGACGAAGCGGGCGTGCCACTCGGTTTCGCGGCCGTCATCATGCACGGCCCGGATCGCTGCCGTGTTGTCGGGCAGGAAATCGACGGCCTTGGCCTTGCAGCCTTCATGCACCTCGACGCCCTTCTTCTCGGCATTGCGGATCAGGATGGTGTCGAACTCGTCGCGCTTGACCTGGTAGGCGGTTGGCATCGACTTGTCCCACGCGTCGGCGAAATGGAAGGTCTGCGACATCTCGTGGTGCGGCGAAACGAACTCGGCACCCGGTTTGAGCATGCCGATTGCCTTGACTTCGTCGGCAATGCCCATCCGCTCGAAGAGCGGCAGATTGGCCGGCAACAGCGATTCGCCGATATGGAAACGCGGGTGGCGGGCCTTCTCGAGGACGACGACGCGGTAGCCCTTGTCAGCCAGAAACGGGGCCACGGTGGCCCCGGCCGGGCCGCCGCCGATCACCAGCACGTCGCACTGGTGACGCTCTACTGCTTGTGCCTGCTGTTCCATCATTGCAACCCTTCAATGTTCTCTGCGGCGGCATTCCTGCTGCGTCCGAACCCGGTGAAATGCCAGGCCGCCGGCCTGCTGCCTAGAGGCGCGGTCAACGGTAAAAAATGGCCAAAACCGCTGGGGCCGGGAGATGTTTTCTTTCCGCAAGCGGCGAATTATACCGTTCCCGGGAGTTCCGGCGAGGTGCCGCAAGCGCTGCCTTCATAAACCAGCGGAATGATCGCTTTCGCCGCCTCGCGCCGCGACAGCCTGACCGGCGACATCGAGACGATGTTGTCGATCTGCAGGTCGGTCGACAACTGCGGCTTCAAACCGACCGGCTGGCGCGGGTGCAACTTGAACTCGCGCCGGGTCTTTTCCAGCTGCGCCTTGTTGGCGCTGAAATAGCGGGCGGCGGCGATGGTCTGCGGCAGGTGCTTCAGGACGTGCCACAGGCTCCAGCGATGCGCCCACAGCCGCTTGGCAAAGCGCCGGCGATAGCCCGGGCTGTCGTAGAAGCGCTTGACGTGCCAGTTGTACAGCGCATCCATCTCCTCGCGCGACGAGAAACCTTCCGGCAGATAGACGAAATTCAGACAGTTCATCAGCCGCCAGTCCTCGATCATCTGGCCGCCGACACCGCTGGCGCATTCGTCCCAGATCGGCGCGCCGTGCAGCGGGCTGAACTTGGTCATGTTCATTTCGTCGAGATCGAGCGAGAGGATGAAATCGCTGGTCGTTTTGACCGTTTCCGGCGTCTCGCCGGGCATGCCGAAAATGAACAGGCCCTTGGCGCGCAGCCCGGCGGCATGGATTTGGCGCACCGTGTCGCGCACGGCGTCCAGGGTGACGCCGGCCTTGTGGCGCTCCATCATGCCCGGATCGGCCGATTCGATGCCCATCGAGACCATCAGCGCGCCGGCCTGCTTCAGCTTGGCCAGCATCTCGTCCGAGGTGTGGCCGGTGCGGATGGCGCAATTCCACTGGATGCCCAGCGGCTGGTCGATCAGCAGCTGGCAGAGGTCGAAGACCCGCTGCTTCTTGGCCGTGAACAGGTCGTCGTACATGTTGATGTGATAGACGCCGAAACGGTCGCGCAGGTACTTCATGTGGTCGTAGGTGTATTGCGCCGAATTGGTCTTGTACAGGCGCTCGAACACCGTCCGGTCGCAGAACGAGCAGGTGTAGGGACAGCCGCGCGAGGTGATCATCGTCGCCCCGTGCCGTTTTTCGTAGGCGAACAGCGGCAGGTGATAGGCGTGCGGGAAACCGGCCAATTTTTCGTAGGCGGGGAAGGGCAGTTCGTCGAGATCGAGAATGCGGTCGCGCCGTGGATTGACGACGATTTTCCCCTGTTCGTTGCGCCAGACCAGATTGCCGATCTCGTTCAGCGGCTTGCCGTCGGCCAGATCGAGGAAGGAGCCTTCTCCCTCACCGATGACCAGATAGTCGATTTCGGGAAAATGTTCGAGGATCGGTGCGCCGAGCGACGACACATGCACGTTGCCGAAGACAATCCTGATTTCCGGGCGGCGCTGGCGGATATAGGCAGCGATCTCGAAGGCATCCATGAATCCCGATGTCGTCGCTGAAAAACCAACCATTTCCGGATTCGTGGCCAGCACGATCTCGGCATTCTCGGCGATGCCCGGCGGCGCGTAGGGACCGAGGCAGTCGTGCAATTGCACGCTGTGCCCGAATTTTTCCAGCCAGGAAGCCAGTTGCATGATGCCGATCGGCGGCATGCGGTTGGCGAGCACCGAAAAATCCGGCTGACCGGGAACGAAATTGAAGCCGGCGGGGTGAACGAGCGTGATGCGCATAGTGGTTCTCGGACGAAGTGGCGGGATTCTAGTAGAAAAAGCCGCGCCGCTTCGCTCTGCAAAAATGATCACCAGAGGCGGAAAGTATCCCAGGCAAATTTGACGATCAGCAGGCCGACCACGCCGAGAAAGGCTTTCCGGATGAAGCCGCTGCCGTGCTTCAAGGCCAGCCGGGTGCCGACCAGCGAGCCGCCGACATTGGCCAGCGCCATGGCCCCGGCCAGAACCGGCAAAACGTGGCCATGGGGAACAAAATAGGCCAGCGCTGCCAGATTGGTGGCCACATTGACCATCTTGGCGCTGGCCGAGGCGTGCAGAAAATCGAAACCAAAGAAACGGACGAACAGGAAAATCAGGAAACTGCCAGTCCCCGGCCCGAAAAAACCGTCGTAGAAACCGATGACCCCGCCGAGCAGCGTCGCGTAAACCAGTTCGCGATGGCCGCTGTGCGTTGGCGCATGCAAATCGCCGAAATTTTTCCTTTTCAGAGTGTAGACCGCAGCAAAGACCAGCAGCAAGAGGATCAGCGGCCGAACCGCATCCTTCGGCAGCCAGGCGACGGCCGCTGCACCAAGGTAGGAAAAAGCAAAAGCGGCAAGGGCCGCGGGCAGGATCGTTCGCCACGGCATCGTGACTTGCCGGGCGTAGCGCCAGGTTGCGTTGGCCGTGCCGACCACGCTGGCGCACTTGTTGGTACCGAACAGGCGCGCTGGCGATTCGTCGGGATAGGTGACGAACAGGGCGGGGATCTGGATCAGGCCACCGCCACCCACGACCGCGTCGACCCCGCCGGCCATGAAAGCTGCCAGCAACAGGGTTAGCAATTCAGTGGAGAAAAGATCCAAAAATGTCTTTCAAAAATTAAACAGCGGCCCGGTCTTTGTTCTTTTATAAGAACTATATGTAAACCTACTACTGAGAATATCTCAGCAACAACTTTGTGGATAACTTTGTTTACAGATTAATAATCAGTTATTTGATCGCAAAAAATGAGACCGGTAAACCCACTGCGCTGCCTGTGGGTCGAATGTGCACAATTTTTCGCCAATCGGGATTTTGCCCGATGATTCACAAAGTGCTGACAACTTGCCCACAGCTTTATTAGATGGCATGGAGCTCATGGTTTGTGTGGTGCAGAAGCCCAGTGAGCAGGTGTTATTGATGAAAAAAATCAAGCTAGCCGACAACACCGAATGGGTTTCCGACTGTCAAAATATCAAGCAGTCGGAGTCTCTTCGGGTGGTGAGCAGGGTAGGGGTATCGCAATGAAAACACTGGCTGTCGCGTTGGTGGCTGTCCTTGTCGGCGGATGTGCGGCCTTGCTGCCGGTAGGCCGCCAGGAGACTGTGGTCCCGTGGCATTCGTTTGAGGAAGCCAAGGCTGCTTATGACCGCATCGAGCCCTACACGACGAAAGTCGCCGATCTGCACGACTTGGGCTACGATCCGGCCAAAACACCGAATGTCACCCTTCTGAATTATTCGCAGGTGGTTAAAAAGGCCGTGCCGCAGCTGAGTTTTTCCATCGAAGACCAGCCGCAGGGAATACGCGACTGCATTCGCGCCGAGAATCGCTGTATCGGCTACACGCTCGAACAAAGCCAGATCAAGCGCAAGCGGGTCGGCAATTTCTTCCTCGATTTTCTCAATTTCGATCGCGAAACCCTGATCACCGGCTGGCGCTTCAATGCCTTGATCGTGCTGGTCGATGGGACTGTGGTTTACAAGCAGTGGAGCGGCCAACCGCTGGTTCGGCAGATTGACCGGAACCGCAACCCGTTGGGGCCGTTCCAGGGGCTTGGCGATACCCGCAATATCCTGCAGCCGTAAGCGGGAATTATTTGCCGATACAAAACCGGCTGAAAATGACGCCCAGCAGGTCATCCGCCGTAAATTCGCCGGTAATCTGGCCGAGCGACTGCTGAGCCAGACGCAGTTCCTCGGCGAACAGTTCAAGGGCGGGCAGGCTGCTTTCGACGACATGGCGGGCCGCGGCAACGTGTTCCTGAGCTTCGGCCAGGGCCCGCAGGTGGCGTTCGCGGGCGATGAAGACATCCTCGGCCTGGTGCCAGCCGGCGATGCGCAGCAATTCCGCACGCAGCAGGTCGATCCCCTGGTTGGCCTTGGCCGACAGCGAGATGGCAATGCCGTCGGCCTCGTCGTGACGCTCCGGCTCGCGTTGGGCGAGGTCGATCTTGTTGTAGACGGTGATGCGCTGCAAACGCTCGGGCAGGCGGGCGAGGATCTCCCGGTCGGCCTCGCTGACACCGCTGCGCGCATCGACCAGCAGCAGGACCACGTCGGCGCGTTCGATTTCCTGCCAGCTACGGGCGATGCCGATTTTCTCGACCTCGTCCTCGGTCTCGCGCAGGCCGGCGGTATCGATGATGTGCAGCGGAATTCCCTCGATCTGGATGGTCGACCGCAGGGCATCGCGCGTCGTCCCGGCAATCGGTGTGACAATGGCCAGCTCATCGCCGGTCAGCCGGTTCAACAGCGAGGATTTGCCGACGTTGGGCTGGCCGGCCAGTACGACATGGAGGCCGGATTGCAGCAGCTTGCCCTGGCCGGCGCGGTCGAAAATCTCGGCCAGTTTCAGTTGCAGGCGTTCGAGACGACCGAAGGCGTTGGCCGCCTGCAGGAAATCGATGTCCTCTTCGGGGAAATCCAGCGTCGCTTCGACCAGCATGCGCAGGTTGATCAGTTCGTCGTTCAACTCGCCGATCGCCCGCGAGAATTCGCCCTGCAGCGAACGCACCGCCGAGCGGGCGGCGCTGGCCGTCGCCGCGTCGATCAGGTCGGCGACTGCCTCAGCCTGGGCGAGGTCCATCTTGCCGTTGAGAAAGGCGCGGCGGCTGAATTCGCCGGGTTCGGCCAGCCGGGCGCCGAGATCGAGGCAACGCGCGAGCAGCAGCTGCATGACCACCGGGCCGCCGTGGCCCTGCAGTTCGAGCACGTCCTCGCCGGTGAAGGAATGCGGGTTCGGGAAAAACAGCAATATTCCGCTGTCGACCGTCGCACTGTCCGCTGCCTTGAAGTCGGCCAGCGTCGCGTAGCGCGGCCTGGGCGTCTTGCCGGTCAGCGCAAAAGCAAAGGGCAGCAAATTGCTGCCCGAGAT
>CAMLHL010000001.1 GCA_946479855.1 uncultured Pseudomonadota bacterium | reverse complement strand
ATCTCGGCCTCGACCTCGCCACCCGGCGCAACCTGGAACTGACCGAAACCCTGCGTGGCCAGCCGTCGCCGACACTGTTTTCGCTGCTCGACAACTGCGTGACCAGTATGGGCTCGCGGTTGTTGCGCCACACCTTGCACCATCCGTTGCGCGAGCGGGCCATACCGGCCGCCCGCCACGGCGCAGTCGAGGCGCTGCTTGACGATTACGGTCGACTCGCCGGCGAGGCCAGAAAAGCCCTGCGCGGCATCGTCGACATCGAGCGCATCGCCGGCCGCATCGCGCTCCGTAATGCCCGGCCGCGCGACCTCGCCAGCCTGCGCGAATCGCTGGCCCGGCTCGAGAGCCTGCGGGCGCCGCTGGCCGACAGCCCGGCGCCGCTGATCGCCCAGCTGTTCGGCGAACTCGAGACCCCCACCCCGGCGCTCGACCTGCTGATCCGCGCCATCGCCGCCGAGCCCGGCGCCCAGATCCGCGACGGCGGCGTCATCGCCCCGGGCTACGACACCGACCTCGACGAACTCAGATCGCTGAACGACAACTGCGGCGCCTTCCTGGTCGACATGGAAGTCCGCGAGCGCGAGCGCACCGGCATTGCCAGCCTCAAGGTCGAGTTCAACAAGGTGCATGGCTTCTACATCGAAGTCACCCACGCCCATGTCGACAAGATTCCCGACGACTACCGCCGCCGGCAGACGCTGAAGAACGCCGAGCGCTACATCACGCCGGAACTGAAGGCCTTCGAGGACAAGGCGCTGTCCGCCCAGGAGCGTTCGCTGGCCCGCGAGAAGCTACTCTACGAGGGCATCCTCGACGCGCTGCTCGCAGTCGTCCCGACGCTGCAGACGATTGCCCGGGCGATCGCCCAGCTCGACCTGCTGGCCGGTTTCGCCGAAGCGGCCCTGAAGCGCAACTGGTGCAAACCGGAATTCGCCGAGGAAACCCAGTTGACCGTGACTGGCGGCCGCCACCCGGTGGTCGAGAACGAACTGTCACAGAGCGCCGAGACCTTCATCGCCAACGACTGCCGGCTCGCCGACAACCGCCGGCTGCTGCTGATCACCGGCCCGAACATGGGCGGTAAATCGACCTACATGCGCCAGGTGGCGCTGATCGCCCTGCTCGCCCACATCGGCAGCTACGTGCCGGCCGACCGCTGCGTGCTCGGCCCGCTCGACCGCATCTTCACCCGCATCGGCGCCTCCGACGACCTCGCCTCCGGGCGCTCGACCTTCATGGTCGAAATGACCGAGGCGGCGGCCATCCTGCACCATGCGACCGACCGGAGCCTGGTGCTGATGGACGAGATCGGCCGCGGCACCTCGACCTTCGACGGCATGGCGCTGGCCTTCGCCATCCTCCGTCACCTGATCGACAAGAACCGCTGCCTGACGCTATTCGCGACCCACTATTTCGAACTGACCCGGCTCTCGCACGAGTATCCCGAACTGGCCAACGTTCACCTCGGCGCCGTCGAGCATAACGACCGCATCGTCTTCATGCACGCCGTCGAGGAAGGCCCGGCCAACCAGAGCTACGGGATCCAGGTCGCGGCGCTGGCCGGCATTCCCTCTGCTGTGGTGCGGGCAGCGCGCAAGCAGTTGCGCGAATTCGAGCAGCGCGCCGCGGTCGATCCGCTGCAGCCCGATTTGTTCGCCCAAGGCGAACCGGAGCCGGCCGAACCAGAACCTCATCCGGCCGTGGCCCAACTGGCTGCCATCGATCCCGACAGCCTGACGCCGCGCGAGGCGCTCGATGCTCTCTATGTCTTGAAGGGCTTGCTGCGTTGACCACCCGCTGTCCGGATGCCGCGGTCGACGTCGTTTTTGGATTGAAATTCGCGTTGACCGTTGCATTCAGCGTGTGGATGACGTTGGCCACGGCAGAAAGCCGGCGTTTCGCACTGATCGGCGACACGCCCTATTCCGACTACGAACGCAGCGAACTTCCCAAGATGCTGGAGGCCATCGCCGACAGCCACGTCGATTTCGTCGTCCACATCGGCGATTTCAAGCACGGCGGAGATCGTTGCGACGACCGGGTTTTCGAAGATCGCTACCGGCTATTCAACGCCAGCCGCATTCCCTTCGTCTTCGTACCCGGCGACAACGAATGGACCGACTGCGAACGCCGCTCGAATGGCAGCTACGATCCACTGGAGCGCCTGGGCAAACTGCGCGAGCTGTTCTGGAAGGATACCTATTCGCTCGGCCAGCGGAAGCTAGCGCTCGAACGCCAGCCCGGCAATTATCCGGAAAACAGTCGCTTTCGGCTCGGCCCGGTACTTTTTGTCACCCTGAACATTCCCGGCGGCGACAACAATTTCGGCAAGGCCGACACCGCCAGCGAGGAATTCCAGGCCCGCAATCCGCGACTCATCGACTGGCTGAAAGACAGCTTCAAGCTTGCCCGGCGAGAGAACCTGGCCGGCATCGTCATCCTCTTCCAGGCCGACCCCGGTTTCACCAATCTGGCGATGGGGCTGTCCCACCGCGGCTACCGCGTTTTCCTCGAAACCCTGCGCGACGAAACCCTGCATTTCCCGGGACAAGTCGTGGCGGTACACGGCGATACCCATATTAGCCGCATCGATAAGCCCTTGCGCGATCTATCCGGCAAGACTGTCAGCAATTTCGTGCGGGTCGAAACCTTCGGCTATCCGGGCATGGGCTGGACACGCGGCCTCATCGACACCGACCATCCGGCACTATTCCGCTTCGAAACCCATCCCTGGCCAGCCACCGCGCTGCCATGAAAAATGCCCGCCGAAGCGGGCATCCGGAATGCGGCAAGCAGGCGCCGGTCAGTGGCAGGTTTCGCCATCCTCGTCCGGATTATGGACGTGACCGTGTTCGATTTCTTCGTCGCTGGCCGGACGAATCGACGTGACCGTGCAGGTGAATACCAGCGCCATGCCGGCAAGCGGATGATTGCCGTCGAGAACGACCTTGTCATCGGCGATGTCGGTAACGCGGTAGATCACGAAATCATCCTCGCCACCGTCTTCCGGGCCGCCCTCGAACTGCATGCCGACCTGGAGTTCCTTGGGAAAATCCTTGCGCGGTTCGATCTGGACCATCTCGGCATCATAGTCGCCAAAGGCTTCGTCCGGTTGCAACTTGACCTGCACCGACTCGCCGACCTTCTTCCCCTGCATGGCTTCCTCGATCTTCGGGAAGATGTCGTCGTAACCACCATGCAGGTAAACCAGTGGCTCGCGGCCTTCGTCGACGACTTCGCCATCCGGATCGGTGACGTGGTAATCGAGGGTGATGACGGTATTCTTGGCAACCTGCGTGTTCATGACTTGAGTTCCTTGATCAGGCGCAGCACTTCCTGTGCGTGGCCCTTGTAATTAACGTTGTAGAGCGCATGGCGAATGGTGCCGCTGCGATCGATGATGAAGGTGGAACGTGCTACGCCGAATTTCCTGTGGCCATCCACCTCTTTGGCCTGCCAGACCCCATACTGCTTGCAAACGACGCCTTCAGTATCGGAGAGCAACTCGATACCGATGCCCTCCTTGTCGCGAAATTCCGCGTGTTTCAGGCAATCATCGCGGCTAATGCCGAGCAGCAGGCAATCGTGGCGAAGAAACTCTTCCTCGTGATCCGAAAAATCGGTGACTTCCTTGGTACAACAGGGCGTGCCATCCTTCGGGTAGAAGAAAAGCACAATGTGCTTGCCGTCCTGAAATTTTGCCAGGTCGACAGTCTCCATATCGGCATCCGGCAGAACAAACATTGGGGCCTTCTCGCCAACCTTGAGCAGCATGTTGTTCTCCTCGAGCGCTCTACGTGGGGGGACTGCTGAGAACGATTCTAGCGGAGGCAAATACCGATGACTACGTCGGTTGGAGCGATTCTGCGAATTATTTTCCGGGAACTTTTTCCGGGATCTGCACGAAGGTTTCGTCCTGTCGAATCATGCCCAATTCGAACCGGGCACGTTCCTCGATGGCGTCGTAGCCTTGTTTCAGGTCGCGGACCTCGGCATCGAGGCCCGCATTCCTGATTTCCAGCTTGCGGGTCACTTCTTTCTGCTGCTGCAATTGACGGTCGTACTCCCACACCTTCAGCCAGCCGCCCTTACCCACCCACAGCGGGTACTGGAGGAGGCCGATGGCTGCAAGAAGGCCGACCGTCAGCCAACGCATAAAGAAGTGTTAGCGCAGGTTGTAAAAGGTTTCGCGACCGGGATAGGAAGCGGTATCGCCGAGATCTTCTTCGATACGGATCAGCTGGTTGTACTTGGCGATACGGTCGGAACGGGACAGCGAACCGGTCTTGATCTGGCCGGCATTCAGGCCAACGGCGATGTCGGCGATGGTGCTGTCTTCGGTTTCGCCGGAGCGGTGCGAAATCACGGCGGTATAACCGGCGCGCTTGGCCATTTCGACGGCGGCGAAGGTTTCGGACAGGGTGCCGATCTGGTTGATCTTGATCAGGATCGAATTGCCGATGCCCTTCTTGATGCCTTCCTTGAAGATCTTGGTGTTGGTCACGAAGATGTCGTCGCCAACGATCTGCACGGTCTTGCCAAGGCGGTCGGTGAGCAGCTTCCAGCCATCCCAGTCGGCTTCGGACATGCCGTCCTCGATCGAGACGATCGGGAACTGGTCGGCCAGGTTGGCCAGGTAATCGACGAACTGGGCGGAAGTCAGTTGCAGGCCTTCGCCGGAGAGGTGGTACTTGCCATCCTTGTAGAACTCGGAAGCGGCGCAGTCGAGGGCGAGCAGCACGTCCTGGCCCGGCACGTAACCGGCGGTTTCGATCGCCTGCATGATGATCTGCAGGGCTTCGGCGTGGCTGCCGAGGTTGGGGGCAAAACCGCCTTCGTCACCCACGGCGGTCGAGTGGCCCTTCTTGTCGAGCAACTTCTTCAGCGCATGGAAAATTTCAGCGCCGCAGCGCAGGGCTTCGCGGAAGTTGGCGGCGCCAACCGGCATGATCATGAATTCCTGGATATCCAGGCTGTTGTTGGCGTGTTCGCCACCGTTGATGATGTTCATCATCGGCACCGGCATCTGCATCGGGCCCATGCCGCCGAAATAGCGGTAGAGCGGCAGGCCGGATTCCTCGGCGGCAGCCTTGGCGACGGCCATCGACACGGCGAGGATGGCGTTGGCGCCGAGGCGGGACTTGTTGTCGGTACCGTCGAGATCAATCATGGTCTGGTCGATGAAGGCCTGTTCTTGCGCGTCAAGGCCGATGATCGCTTCGGAGATTTCGGTATTGACGTTCTCGACCGCCTGCATGACGCCCTTGCCCAGGTAGCGGCCGGCATCGCCGTCGCGCAACTCGATGGCCTCGCGGGAACCGGTGGAGGCACCGGACGGCACAGCCGCGCGGCCCATGACGCCGGACTCCAGCAGAACATCGGCTTCAACCGTGGGATTGCCACGGGAATCCAGAATCTCTCGTGCTACAACATCAACGATGGAACTCATATTTCTTCCTTATTATCAGAAGGTTGAATTAACTACTTAAACCAAACTATCAACACAATCGCCCGTAATGTTCGGCGAACTGCGCTTACTTCAATTCCTCAAAACCACTCGCCTTGACCGCTTTATCAAGGGCCACCAGGGTGGCCAGCAAGCTCTCCATGCGGGCCAGCGGCCAGCTGTTCGGGCCATCCGACCAGGCCTTTTCCGGACAGGGATGGGTTTCCATAAATAGGCCGGAAATACCGACGGCAATCGCCGCCCGCGCCAGCACCGGAACGAACTCGCGCTGACCGCCCGAAGTCGTACCCTGCCCGCCGGGCAACTGCACGCTGTGCGTCGCATCGAAAACAACCGGGCAGCCGGTTTCGCGCATGATGGCAAGGCTGCGCATGTCGGAAACCAGGTTGTTGTAACCGAAGCTGGCGCCCCGCTCGCAGACCATGATGTTGTCGGCGCCGTTATTCACTTCCCGTGCCTTGTCGACGACATTCTTCATGTCACCCGGCGCCAGAAACTGGCCCTTCTTGATATTGACCGGCTTGCCGCAGGTGGCGACAGCATGGATGAAATCCGTCTGCCGGCACAGGAAGGCCGGTGTCTGCAGCACATCGACCACCGCCGCCACGGCGGGAATATCTTCGATGGTATGCACGTCGGTCAGCACCGGCACGCCGATCTGACGCTGCACCTCGGCAAAGATGCGCAGACCTTCGTCGAGACCGAGGCCGCGCACCGACTTGCCGGAGCTGCGGTTAGCCTTGTCGTAGGAGGCCTTGAAAATGTACGGAATACCGAGTCGACCGCAGACTTCCTTCAGGTAACCGGCAACGTCCAGGCAAAGCTGCTCGGATTCGGCGGTACACGGCCCGGCGATCAGGAAAAAAGGCTGGTCAAGACCAGCCTCGAAACCACAGAGCTTCATTTAGCTTTGGCCTGTTGATTGGCCAGTGCCGCCTTGACGTAAGACGTGAACAAAGGATGGCCCTGACGCGGGTTGGAGGTGAATTCCGGATGGAACTGGCAAGCGACGAACCATGGATGGACATCGGCCGGCAGCTCGACCATTTCGCACAGATTGGTACCCGGGGCACGGCCGGCAACCACCAGCCCCTTTTCTTCCAGCTTGGCGAGCAGCGTGTTGTTCACTTCGTAACGGTGACGATGGCGCTCGGTGATTTCCGGCGCGCCGTAGATGCTGCGCGCCAGCGAACCTTCAGCCAGCTTGCAGACCTGGGAACCCAGGCGCATGGTGCCGCCGATGTCGGAATCCTCGCTACGCTTCTCGACCTTGCCGGAAGCATCCAGCCATTCGGTAATCAGACCAATGACGGGATAAGGCGTGTCCTGCACGAACTCGGTGGAATGCGCGCCAGCCATACCGGCCACATCGCGGGCGAACTCGACGACGGCGAGCTGCATGCCGAGACAGATGCCGAGGTAGGGCACCTTGTTTTCGCGGGCATAGCGGATGGCGGCGATCTTGCCTTCGGTGCCGCGTCGGCCGAAGCCGCCCGGGACCAGGATGGCATCGACGCCCTTGAGGACATCGGTACCATTCTTCTCGATATCTTCCGAGTCGAGATAGATGATATTGACCTGGCTGCGGGTATGAATACCGGCGTGCTTGATCGCTTCGATCAGCGACTTGTAGGACTCGGTCAGGTCGACATACTTGCCGACAAAGGCGACGGTCACTTCATGCTGCGGATGCTCCAGCGCAACGATCAGGTTTTCCCAGACCGTCAGGTCGGCTGCCTTGGCCAGGATGTTCAGCTTGTGGCAGACGATCTCGTCGAGCATCTGGTCATGCAGCATGCCCGGAATCTTGTAGATCGAATCGGCGTCGAGGCACTCGATGACCGCTTCCGGCATGACGTTGCAGAACAGCGCGATCTTGCGCCGCTCTTCCTCGGGAATGGAGCGGTCGGCGCGGCAGAGCAGGATGTCCGGCTGGATACCGATTTCGCGCAGTTCCTTGACCGAGTGCTGGGTCGGCTTGGTCTTCAGTTCGCCGGCCGTCGGGATGTAGGGCAACAGGGTCAGGTGCATGTAGCAGACATTGTTGCGGCCTTCCTGGATGCCCATCTGGCGGATGGCTTCGAGGAAGGGCAGCGACTCGATGTCGCCAACCGTGCCGCCGACTTCGACGATGGCCACATCGGCACCGGCAGCGCCGGCCTTGATCTTGGTCTTGATCTCGTCGGTGATATGCGGGATGACCTGAACGGTCTTGCCGAGATACTCGCCGCGACGCTCTTTTTTGAGCACGGTGTCGTAGATCTGGCCGGTCGTAAAATTGTTGCGCTTGGTCATCTTGGCGCTGGTGAAGCGCTCGTAATGCCCGAGGTCGAGATCGGTCTCAGCGCCGTCCTCGGTGACGAAAACCTCGCCATGCTGGAAAGGACTCATCGTGCCGGGGTCGACGTTGATGTAGGGGTCAAGCTTGAGGTGGGTGACTTTGATGCCGCGGGATTCCAGAATGGCCCCGAGCGACGCGGCGGCGATGCCTTTGCCCAAAGAGGACACGACACCACCCGTAACGAAAACAAATTTGGTCATGGAAAGACAGGCTGCGGGAAAGCAGAATGATAGCCGATCGGGTAAATTTTCCCAAGCAGTCCGCGCAACCCCGGCAGCATCGACATTGATCGGCAATCCCCACGGCGACGGCCCAGGCGGTTAAAATTCAACAAATTTTAATTTCCGCAGGCCTCGCCATGTCCCAGTTCTCCTTTGACGTATCGATTGAAGATTTTGAAACCAAGGTTCTCCAGCCGGCGGCAGAGGTGCCTGTCGTTGTCGATTTCTGGGCACCGTGGTGCGAGCCCTGCAAGATACTGAAACCGATTCTGGAAAAGCTGGCCGAGGAATACAAGGGCCGCTTCCTGCTCGCCAAGATCAACTCCGACGAGAACCCGGAAATCGCCCAGCATTTCGGCGTGCGCAGCATTCCGTCGGTCAAGGTGCTGTTTCAGGGGCAACTGGTCGATGAGTTCAATGGTGCCCTGCCGGAAAGCCAGATCCGTGAATTCCTCGACCGCATCGCCCTGCCCGCCGGCCCCGGTGGCAATCCCCGCGAAGAAGCCGCAGCACTGGTCGCCGAAGGCAAGCTGGAAGAAGCACTGGCCAAGCTGGTCGAGGCCAGCCAGGCCAATCCACAGGATCAGGCTGTCCAGCTGGATGCCGTCGACGTGTTGATGCAACTCGGCCGCAACGACGAGGCAGGCCAGTTGCTCGCCGGCGATTATGCCCAGGAAGCGGATCGGGCCAATGCACTGCGCGCCCGCCTGGCGCTGGCGGCCGGCTCCGCCGATACCGCGGCGCTCGAGGCAAAGCTGGCCGCCGACCCGGCCGACCACGCGACCCGTCTCGAACTTTCGCGGGCTTACGCTGCCGGAAACCGCTTCCGCGAAGCAATGGAAGCGGCGCTGGAAGTGCTCGTCCGGGACCGCGCCTTCGGCGATGGCGCCGGCCGCAAGGCCTTGCTGCAGTTATTCGAAGCCCTTGGCGGCAGCGAGCAGTTCGACGACCTGATCCGCGAATTCCGCCGCAAGATGTCGGCTGCGTTGAACTGAGGCTGCCGCATCGGCTGGCGGCCTGCTGCCAGCCCTTCTTGCCATTCGGTTCGCATGATGCGTTTTCGCCTGTCGAAGTTGTTCAGCCTGCACTCACTGCAAGTGCGGATTACGCTCGGCATGCTGGTACTCGGGCTTGCCGTCCTCTGGGCAGCCGTCCTGTCGCTGGACCAAACTCTGCGCCACGACATGAAAGCGACGATTTCGACCCAGCAGTTTTCCACGGTGTCGCTGATCGCCAACGAGCTCGATCGTTCGATTCGCGAGCGCCAGCAGATCATCAGTTCGATCGCCCGTCACATTCGCCCGGAAAGCATGCATTCGCCAAAGGCTGCCCAGACGGTACTCGAAGACCATCCGCTGCCGGATAGCCTGTTCAACTGGGGCGTCATCATTACCGATCGCCAAGGCGTCGCCATCGCCAGCGTTCCGGACACACTGCAGCGGACAGGCGTCAATTTCGGCGCCTACCCTGGCGTCCAGGAGGTTCTGCGCAGCGGCCACGACATCGTCGGCACCCCGTTCATCAGCCCGCACAGCCGGCAGCCGATCGTCACCATGCAGGTCCCGGTTTTCGATGCCCAGCAACAGGTTATCGGTTCGGTCATCGGCATCATCAATCTCAACCAGCCAAACTTTCTCGACGAAGTCAGCTCATCCAAATATGGCCTGACCGGCGACTTCATCATCACCGTACCGCAGACCCGGACCTATGTCGCCTCGTCCGACCGGCGCCGCGTCATGGCCACCGGCCCCGCCCGTGGGGTCAACGCCGTCTATGACAGATACATCGACGGTTATGAAGGCTCAGGCATCGCACGCAGCTCCCGTGGCGTGCTCGAACTTTCTTCCAGCAAGCGGATACCGGCCACCGGCTGGCTGATGCAATCTGTACTCCCTGCCACTGAAGCCTTTGCCCCGATCGAGGCGATGGAGCGCCATCTGTTCATAGTTTCGGGGCTGTTGACCGTGCTGGCCGGCTGGCTCAGCTGGTGGTGGCTGCAGCGCCAGTTCCGTCCGCTGGCCGAAACCTCGGCCAGGCTGGCGGCCATGCGGGACGGCAAGATTCCCCGACAGCCGCTGCCCGTCCTGAAAAACGATGAAATCGGCCTGTTGACCGCAGCATTCAACGATTTGCAGACTGTCACCATCGCCGAGGAAGGCAAGGCGGCCGAACATGCAGCAAATACCCGCCTGCGGCGCATCGTGTCGTCGGTGCCGGGGGTCGTCTTCCAGTACCGCCGGCATCTCGACGGCCATGGCAGTTTCCCGTTTGCCAGCGATGGCATCAAGGAAATCTATGGTCTGACGCCTGAACAGCTGATCGACAACACCGAACTGCACCGCCAGCTCATTCACCCCGAGGACTGGGGGCGCTTCTTCGGCAGCATGGACGAATCCGCACGATCGATGTCACCGTGGCGGGTCGAGTACCGGATCTGCCTGCCGGACGGCAAGCGCAAATGGTTACTGGTCAAGGCCATCCCGGAACGGAACGATGACGGCTCGATCACCTGGTATGGGTTCATCGCCGACATTTCCGAAACCAAGGCCATGGAAGCGGAAATCGAGCATTATCGCGATCATCTCGAACAACTGGTCGCCGAGCGAACCTGTGATCTCGAAATCGCGCGCACCGATGCCGAGCGCCTTGCCCGGGCCAAGAGCGAATTCCTGGCCAAGATGAGCCACGAAATCCGCACCCCGCTCCACGGCGTGCTCGGCATGGCCCATATCGGCCTGCGGGTCAGCAGCGTAGGTAGCAAGGCTTATGAAGCCTTTTCCAAGATCAACCATTCCGGCCAATTGCTGCTTGGCATCATCAACGACATTCTCGATTTTTCGAAAATGGAAGCAGGCATGCTCAAGATTGACCTGACTGTGGTCACCTTGTCCGATATTCTCGACGAATCCATCGAATTGATGCGCGAACGCGCCATGGCCAAGGGTTTGTTGCTAGAAGAAAGTCGCGCCACGGATCTGCCGCTGATCTGCCGGACCGATTCGCTGCGCCTGCGCCAGATCCTGCTCAACCTGCTGTCCAATGCCATCAAGTTCACCGCATCCGGAACCGTCCGGCTGGAATCCTCGCGCGAGGGCGAACAACTGCTCTTCCGCGTTATCGATACCGGCATCGGTATCTTCGAAGAACAGCGCACCAAAATATTCAACCCCTTCGAACAAGGCGACAATACGATGACCCGCCGTTTCGGCGGCACCGGTCTGGGGCTGGCGATCACCGAACAGATCGTTCGCCTGATGGGCGGCAGTATCCAGGTCGAGAGTTCACCGGGCTGCGGCAGTTGCTTCGCAGTTCGCCTGCCCTACCTGACAACCGGCATTGCCGAAAATCCGCTGAACGAAAATCTGCTGCTCCCCGCTGCCGACGGCTCGCAACCGCTCGCCGGCCTGCGCATCCTGGTTGCCGAAGATATCGAAATCAACCAGGAAATCATGCAGGAAATCCTGACCCGGAGTGGCGCCCAGACAAACCTGGTTGGCAACGGGCGCGAAGCCGTCGAAGCCCTCCGAAGCGAGGGCGCCGACAGCTACGACGTCGTCCTGATGGATATCCAGATGCCGGTGCTGAACGGCCATGACGCCGCTCGCGAAATACTCGCCATGGCCCCCGGTTTGCCCATCATCGGGCAAACGGCCCATGCCCTCGCGGAAGAACGGATCGCCTGCCTGGCCTCCGGCATGGTCGCCCACATTTCCAAGCCGATCAATCCGGATCACCTGATTGCCGTCATACTCAAGCATACCCATAACGCCTGAGCCCACTCCCCATGGAACCGTACGCCCTTTACCTAAGCCCCAAGCTCCGCCAGATCGAACAGGCCCACGCCGAAGCGCCGCTGATGCAGCGGGCCGGCCTGGCAGCCGCCGATTGGGCCGGCGAACTCGCCAACGATCGCAACGCTCCCGTCCTGATCCTCGCAGGCCCGGGCAATAACGGTGGCGATGCCTTCGAAGTGGCGCGACTGCTACGCGAACGCTTTTACGATGTACGCGTGGTGTTTGCCGGCGATTCGGCGGCACAACCGCATGACGCCGCGGCAGCGTTCAGCCGTTACACCGCAACGGGGGGCGACACCCGGCCGGACATCCCGGACGAAGACCGCTGGGCCCTGATTATTGATGGCCTGTTCGGCATCGGCCTCAGCCGCGCAGCGGAAGGCCTGCACGCCCGGTTGATCGGGGCCGCCAACCGGCTGGCTGAACGCGACGGCTGCCCCCTCCTCGCCCTCGACTGCCCGTCCGGCCTGAACGGCAATACCGGCACCCCGCAGGGTCCGACCATACGGGCCAGCCATACGATCACCTTCATTGCCGCCAAACCCGGCCTGCTCACCGCCGATGGCCCCGACCATTGCGGCGAACTTCGCGTTGCCGGACTTGAAATCGGCATCAGCCCGGCCTTTCCGGCGGATGGCCAGATTGTCAGCTGCGCCGACTTTGCCGAGCGTTTGAAACCCCGTCGCCGCAATACCCACAAGGGGAATTTCGGCGGCGTCGGCATCCTCGGCGGCGGCAAATCGATGGTCGGCGCCGCCCTGCTCGCCGGGCGGGCTGCCTTGAAGCTGGGCAGCGGACGCGTCTATGTCGGACTGCACGAACCCGAGCCCCCCCCCGTCGACCCTTTCCAGCCCGAACTGATGCTGCACCGGGCCGACACCCTGCTCCAGCTGGAGCTCCAGGCCCTGGCCTGCGGCCCTGGCCTCGGCCGCTCGGGCGAAGCGATCCGGCTGGTCGAGCAGGCGCTCAAATGCCCGCTGCCGGTCGTCCTCGATGCCGATGCCTTGAACATCCTGGCCAGCGACGGCCGCCTCGAAGGCAATCTCTACAACCGCATCGCGCCGGCCATCATGACCCCGCATCCAGCCGAAGCGGCCCGCCTGCTCGGCGCTTCGGTCCGCGAAATCCAGGCCGACCGGGTCACGGCGGCCCGCGAACTGGCCCGCCGCTATGCCTGCCATATCGCCCTCAAGGGCTGCGGTACCGTGATTGCTACGGTCGACGGGCGCTGGTGGATAAATACCACGGGCAATCCGGGCATGGCCACGGCCGGCATGGGCGACGTGCTGACCGGCATCATCGTCTCGCTGCTCGGGCAAAACTGGTCGGCCGAGCAGGCCCTGCTCGGCGGCGTCCACCTGCACGGCGCGGCTGCCGACCGCCTGGCCGCCCGGGGCATAGGCCCGATCGGGCTGACCGCCGGCGAAGTCATCGACGCGGCACGCAGTCTGTACAACGAATGGATTGCTGGCAGCAGCAAGCGTTAAAATTCACGCTCCTAACCGTAACCCGAAGATCATGACGACCATCGCTTTCGACTACCCGCTCGCCACCGAGATTTCCCGCAATGTTGACGCCGCGCTGGCCGAGGATGTCGGTAGCGGCGACCTGACCGCCAGCCTGGTCCCCGGTGAACGCCGGGTCAAGGCCACGGTGATTTCCCGGGAAGCGGGTGTCCTCTGTGGCACGGCCTGGTTCCACGAATGCGTCACCCGCCTCGATCCGAGCGCCCACATCACCTGGCATGGTGCCGATGGTGACCGCATCGTCGCCAACCAGCTGCTCTGCGAAATCGAAGGCAATGCCCGGGCCCTGCTCACCGCTGAACGCAGTGCCCTGAACTTCCTGCAATTGCTCTCGGCAGTCGCCAGCAAGGTCCGCACCTACGCCGATGCCATCGCCGGCACCAAGGCGCAGGTGGTCGATACCCGCAAGACGCTGCCCGGCCTGCGCATCGCACAAAAATATGCCGTCCGCGCCGGCGGTGGCGGCAATCATCGGCTGGCACTGTGGGACGCCATCCTGATCAAGGAAAATCACATCCACGCGGCCGGTGGCATTGCCCAGGCGATGCTGGCGGCCGAAATTATCGCTGCCCAGGCCGCCGGACACTGCAAATTCATCCAGATCGAGGTCGAAAGCATCGACGAGCTGAATCAGGCCCTGAATGCCGGAGCGAAGATGATCCTGATCGACAATTTCAGCCTCGAGATGATGCGCGAAGCGTCGCGAATCAACGCCGGCCGCGCCATTCTCGAAGCGTCCGGCAATGTCACACTGGACACCATTCGCGGCATCGCCGAAACCGGCGTTGACCGGATTTCGGTCGGCGCCCTGACCAAGGACGTCAAGGCACTTGATCTGTCGATGCGCTTCGTTGGCTAGGCATTTGGAAAGTTTGTCGTCATAATCGGCCGACACGCGGCCAACAACGACAAACCAAGGGAGCCCTGCATGCTGTTCGCGCTTTTCTACATCCTCGCCATTTCAATCCTGGTTTTGCATTTCACGGGCTTTCTGGCCCGGCACAACCTCGAATGGCTGGTTCTGGCGCTCGCCGTCGCAGTCTTTCCTGCCGTCATCTATTTGTAGGCTTGCGCGCCACGAGGTCGATCAGTGCCGAGCGACCGATGTGGGCTGTTCCTTCTTCAATCCGGTCCTCGTGTTCGTGCAGCAACACGATTTCCCAGTCTGAGAAAACTTCATTCAGCATTGAAGCGGTATAGAGGTTTTCGACCGCAGACGGCCCGCCTGTCCGGTACTCCAGTTGTTTCGGCGTATAGCCCTGCAACAGCAACAGGCCACCCGGTTTTACCGCCTGCTTCATGCCTGCCAGTTGCCGCGGCCGTTCCGCCGGCGTGGCAAACTGGATAAAAATGCCGAGCACCGCATCATAAGCCTCGGCCGGCCAAACCCAGTTCAAGATATCGGCTTCCACGAAGTCGACCGTCACATTCCTGGCTCTGGCCAGTTTCGCCGCCTTTTCCAGCGCAACCGGTGAAATCTCGGTCGCCGTTACCTGACAACCCTGCTCGGCCAGCCAGACAGCATTGCGCCCCTCGCCGTCGGCTACCGACAGCACCTTCATGCCAGCCCCGAAGCGCTCCGCCTGCGCGGCTAGAAACCTGTTCGGCGCCGTGCCGAACAGGTAAGAGTCGCCCGCGTCGCGATAGCGGGCCGACCAGAACGCTTCGTGATCGAAGCTCAAACCCGCTCGACGATGAACTGCTTGATCGCAGCGACGTCCGGCGCCATGACCACGACACGCTGCGGCAGCTTTTCGATGCCGGCCAGATCGGCCGGACGCACCGGCTCGGTCCCTAAGGCCTCGCGGATGGTTTCCTCGAACTTGGCCGGCTGGGCGGTTTCCAGCACGATCATCGGCATGTTCGGCAGACGCTGCTCCAGCGCCACCTTCAGGCCGTCAGCCGTGTGGGTATCGAGCATCACGCCGAATTTTTCCTGCGCCATGCGAATCGTCTGCAGGCGGTCGGCATGCGTGCTCCGGCCGGAGACAAAGCCGAATTTGGGCATGTTTTGCCAGTAGACCGTAGCACTCAGATCGAAAGCCTGGCCCTTGTCGACCTTGGCCCACAGGTCGGCGACAACAGCCGGATCGCGGCCGACCAGATCGAAGACGAAGCGTTCGAAATTGGAGGCCTTGGAAATATCCATCGACGGGCTGGAGGTGATGCTGGTTTCGGCCGAGGTGCGCGGACGATAGACGCCACTGCGGAAAAACTCGTCGAGCACGTCGTTCTCGTTGGTGGCCAGCACCAGGCGGGCGATCGGCAGGCCCATCTGGCGGGCGATGTGGCCAGCGCAGATGTTGCCGAAATTGCCCGAGGGCACGGCGAAGGCAACCTGCTCGTCATTTGATTTCGTGGCCAGGAAGTAGCCCTGGAAGTAATAGACGATCTGCGCCGCGACGCGCGCCCAGTTGATCGAATTGACAGCGCCGATCTTGTACTTGGCCTTGAAGGCGGCATCGTTGGAGACCGCCTTGACGATGTCCTGGGCGTCGTCGAACAGGCCGGTGACGGCGATGTTGAAGATGTTGGGATCCTGCAGCGAGTACATCTGGGCGCGCTGGAAGGCGCTCATCTTGCCGTCCGGCGAGAGCATGAAGACCTTGACGTTATGCTTGCCGCGCATCGCGTACTCAGCGGCCGAACCGGTATCGCCGGAGGTCGCGCCGAGGATGTTGATCGACTCGCCGCGCTTGTCCAGAACGTACTCGAACAGGTTGCCGAGCAACTGCATAGCCATGTCCTTGAAGGCCAGGGTCGGGCCGTTGGACAGCTCCTGCGTGTACAAGCCGTCTTCGAGTTTGGTCAGCGGCGTGATCTCGGCGGCATCGCCGCCATTGCGGGTGTGGCAATAGACCTGCGCGGTGTAGGTCTTGGCGACCAGCGCCTTGAGGTCGGCGGCCGGAATGTCGGTGATGAATTTAGACAGGATTTCGTAAGCCAGGTCGGCATACGACAACTGGCGCCAGGCATCGAGTTCGGCACGGCTGATTTGCGGGTAACTTTCCGGCAGGTAAAGGCCGCCGTCGGGCGCCAGACCACCGAGCAAAATGTCGCAGAAGGACTGGGGAGCGGCGTGACCGCGGGTCGAGATATAGCGCATGGCGAAAACCTGGAAAGCGAAAAGTCGCGATTTTACCGCGTCGACCGCGAGACGCGCACGGCTTGCGAGAGGCCAACGATAAAGAGCATGACGCCCGCAACGATCAAGGCCCCGCCCAGGCGATCAAAACCGGCCAGCAAGGCAACGGCCGCGGAGAAGAAAAGCAGTCCCCGCCAGCGACCGGTTGTCGCCAGTTTCATTCGCATCAGGCCGCGCGCCGGGATCATCGGCCCCGGCCAGCGCCAGACCGGCAAGAGCTGACTAAGCGCCCCGGTGACCAGCGGCAACAGAAAGCCAGCCCCCCAGGCCAGCAACGATGGGCGGGTTGGCAGGAAGCCTGCGCCATGCAGCAACCCAGCCAGCAGCGTCAGCGTCAAACCGCCGACCGCCGCCAGCAGGGAACTGGCCACCCCGTCCCGGAGCAGCGCTGCAATGCCGAAACGCTTGAACCATTGCCCGGCCAGGCCAAGCACCGCCACCAGCAGCAGGAGTGCGCCGGGGATGGCGAGCAGCCAGGCGGTAGCTGCGCCGCTGGCCACCAGCAGGACACCCGCTATCGCCAGCCGCCAGTACCGACGTAACCAGCCGGCTGCTTCGGGATCGGGTTTGCCGAGCGCGGTCGGCAGGAGGACGGGCAACGTCCCGAGTGCAGCCAGGCCGACCAGCCCCAGGGTGTTGAGATGCAGGTGAAACAGCCGCAGGTTATGCCAGTACTCCGGCAGAAGCGGCGTAAACAGGATGGCCGACAAGGCCAGCATCAGGCAGGCGAGCGCCGCCCCGTACCAGCGCCAGCCTGGATGCGGCGAACCCAGCGTCGCGCCTGCTCGCAGCAAGATCCAGCGCAGCAAAATAGCCGCAATAACGAGGTCGACCGTAGCACTTACATAAACGACCCGGTAAGGTAGCCAGCCCTGCATGGCGAGCACTGCGACCAGCCCGCTTGCCTGAGCCAGATTCGGCAGGCGAAGAAGCCGGCGATCCGGGTCGCCGGTGCGGGTCAGCACCGGCACGAAATGCATCATCGCCGCAAAAATCAGCGGCACGATGCCGACGGCAAACGCCAGGTGCGCTACCGCCAGTGGCAACCCCCAGCCGCTGATCGCCAGCAGGGCGCTGGCGATCAAGGAAAACAGACTGAGGCTTGCCGTCGCTACCACTCAGCCGACGACAGTAAAATCGATGACAATGGCGCCCGGCTCACGCTGCTTGTACTCAATGCTCAGATGTGCGCCATAGCGTTGTTGCAGCTGGGCGAGCAGCGGCAGCGGGTCGTGATCGTTGCAGAAGCGCATGGTCTCACCGGCCTGAAGCGAATCGAGCGCGCCAAAGATGGCGGCGTGACGGAAGCGCTTGGCGATACCGCGCGCATCGAACGGGTAGAGGGCTTCCGGGGTGGAGTGATTGCAGGAATGGATAGCTTGCATAATGGTTCCTTGAATGGCTTGCCGGGATGGCAATTGCCAGCAATTCTGCACGCCGGCCCTGCGAGTTTCCTTGATCCGGATCGGAATAACCCCATGCCTTTCAGGCCCTCCCCGCCAAGAGCCTGGCCGCATCACTGGCGTTTGCCGGATTGGCGGGCCTGATCCAGCGCCTTTTGAAACCGCGCCGAATCCCTGGCCCGCAGGCCCTCGACCATTTCCCGCGAAGCATCACGCCGCTGTTCGGCGTAGCGAGCCCAATGTTCGGCCGCCTGAGCCGATGGCAAAGCGGGGTCCTGCGGTAAGGCAGTGAGTTCTTCAAAACTCCGTTGATAACGTTCGGCAACCACCGACTCGACCAGGTCAGCCACTTCGTCAATAGACGCCTGGTTTTGCCGCCCTTGCTGCAACATGCTATCCCAAGCCCGGGAAATTGCTGCATCTTCCTGCAGAAATTCGCCGATTTCCTGCCGAATCTGCTGCTCGTCACGCCAGCGATAAGCCGGCGGTGGAATCTGGCTCACCATGACCCCGACCAGGAAGGTCAGAAACAGGCCAGTCACCCATCGGCCGATTTGATCATTGGCTACCTCCCCCGGGTCCGTCTTGATCAGCAGCACGCCCATCAGGATACCGGCCACCAGGCCACCGACATGCGCGGCATTGTCGATGCCGGGTATCAACAATCCGAAAATGATGGTCACGACGGAAAAGCCGATGGCTGCCCAGAACAGCCAGCGGAATTCACCGGGATGAATCCGCGAGCGTTCCAGCCAGAGATAACTGAGTAACGCCCCATAAATACCGAATATTGCGCCGGACGCCCCACCGGACACCGCCATCCCGGCATGCGTCACCAATGAGAGCAGGTTGCCGACCAAACCGGCAACAAAGTAAATGGCGGCGCATCGGAACGAACCATACATGCGCTCGACCAACTGCCCCCCATCCCACAAGGCCCACATATTCAGGACAAGGTGCAGCAGGCCGAAATGTAAAAACAGTGCACTGCCAAGGCGCCACCACTCACCATCCTGCGTCGCCGGCCCAAAATTTGCGCCCCAGGCTAACTGAACGCTGTTTTGCGCATGCCAGAGACTCGCGCCATTGAACAGCATCGCGATAAAAATCAGCATATTGGCCGCAATCAACAGCGGTGTTAGCCGCAATTGCGGCATGCTCTGGCGAAGCTGATCGTGAAGAGACTGCATGGTCCTGGAATGCTGGCGTTTAATGAACTTCAGGGCACCGATTATGCGCGACAATCAACACAAAAAACGGGAGCTCGCGGCTCCCGTTTTTTATTACTGCTGAAAGTATGCCGCTTACTGCAGCTCTTCCAGACGAATCCGCTTGACCTTGCCCTTCTGAGCAGCCAAGCCTTCGATCCTGGCGATCGCAGCATCGGCAGCGCTTTCCTTGCAGACATGGGTGAGGATGATGATATCGGTTTCGCCTTCGCCCTCTTCCGGCTCACGCTGCAGCATGGCATCAATCGAAATGCCCTGGTCGGCCAAGATGCGGGTAACGTCGGCGAGCACGCCCGGCTTGTCTTCGACGCGCAAACGCAGATAGTAGCCGGTTTCGATCTCGCTCATCGGCAGAATCGGCAGGTTGGACATGGCATCCGGCTGGAAGGCCAGGTGCGGCACGCGGTGGGCAGCATCGGCGGTAGCCAGGCGGGTGACGTCGACCAGGTCGGCGATCACTGCCGAAGCAGTCGGCTCGGCGCCGGCACCCTTGCCGTAGTACATCGTCGCGCCGACGGCATCACCCTTGACCAGTACGGCGTTCATCGCCCCCTCGACATTGGCGATCAGGCGCTTGGCCGGAATCAGTGTCGGGTGTACGCGCAGTTCAACCCCGTTTTCACGGCGCTTGGCAATGCCCAGCAGCTTGATCCGGTAGCCGAGTTGTTCGGCATACTTGATGTCGGAGGCTTCAAGCTTGGTGATGCCCTCGACATAAGCCTTGTCGAACTGCACCGGGATGCCAAAGGCGATCGCCGAAATCAGCGTCGCCTTGTGCGCGGCATCGACGCCTTCGATATCGAAGGTGGGATCGGCTTCGGCGTAGCCGAGACGCTGGGCTTCCTTGAGCACGTCGTCAAACGACAGGCCCTTGTCGCGCATTTCGGAGAGGATGAAGTTGGTTGTGCCGTTGATGATGCCGGCCGCCCATTCGATGCGGTTGGCGGTCAGGCCTTCGCGCAGCGCCTTGATGATGGGGATACCGCCAGCCACAGCGGCTTCGAAGGCGACCATGACCCCCTTCTGCTGGGCAGCGGTGAAGATTTCGGTGCCATGCACGGCGAGCAGCGCCTTGTTGGCAGTGACGACATGCTTGCCGTTGGCGATGGATTGCATGACCACTTCCTTGGCTACGCCGTAGCCACCGATCAGTTCGACGATGATGTCGATTTCCGGGTCATTGACTAGCGAGAAGGCATCATCAGTAACGCGAGCGGCGCCACCGGTAATCTGTTTGGCCAGTTCCACATTCTTGTCGGCCACGGCCGTGATGCGAATCGGGCGGCCGGCACGACGGGTAATTTCTTCCTCGTTGCGCTTGAGAACGGTCCAGGTGCCACCGCCGACGGTGCCGATGCCGATAAGGCCAACATTGATGGGTTTCATGTTCAGTCTTTGATTAGTTGGTTGGTGTTGTGACGTTTGCGATAGTTTTCGAGGAAGCGAGCAATGCGGCCGATGGCTTCCTTCAAGTCATCTTCGTGCGGCAGGAAAACCAGCCGGAAATGATCCGGGTGCGGCCAGTTGAAGCCTGTTCCCTGAACGAGCAGCACTTTTTCTTCCTGCAACAGTTCGCTGATGAACTGCTGGTCGTTCTTGATCGGGTAAATTTTTGGATCAAGCCTCGGAAACATGTACAGCGTCGCCTTCGGTTTGACACAAGTGACGCCGGGAATCGCCGTAATCAGCTCATGGGCGATATCGCGCTGGCGCCGCATGCGGCCGCCTTCACCCACCAGGTCGTCGATACTCTGATAGCCACCCAGAGCTGTCTGGATGCCATGCTGGCCTGGCGCGTTGGCGCACAGGCGCATCGAGGCCAGCATGTCTAGTCCTTCGATGTAATCCTTGGCATGACGCTTATCGCCGGAAACCACCATCCAGCCTGCACGATAGCCGCAGGAGCGGTAGTTCTTGGACAGGCCGTTGAAGGTGATGGTCAGTACGTCATCAGACAGCGAGGCGACCGAGGTGTGCTTGACGCCATCGTACAAAACTTTGTCGTACACCTCGTCGGCATAAACGATCAGGTGATGCTGGCGGGCAATATCGATGATTTCGCACAGCAAATCGTCCGGATACAGCGCTCCGGTTGGATTGTTCGGATTGATCAACACTATTGCCCGGGTATGGGCGTTGATCTTGCTGCGGATGTCGTCCAGATCCGGCAACCAGCCCTTGCTCTCGTCGCACAGGTAATGCTTCGGGGTCCCTCCCGACAGACTGATCGCCGCCGTCCACAGCGGGTAATCCGGCGCCGGCACCAGGACTTCGTCACCGGCATCGAGCAAGGCGTTCATCGCCATGACGATCAGTTCGGAAACGCCATTGCCGACGTAGATGTCTTCCAGCGTCACGCCCTTGATACCCTTTTGCTGGGTGTAGTGCATGATCGCCTTGCGCGCCGCGAAGATACCCTTGGAATCCGTATAACCGGCCGCATTGGGCAGGTTGCGGATGATGTCCTGCTGGATTTCCTCCGGCGAATCGAAGCCGAACGCGGCCAGGTTGCCGATGTTCAGCTTGATGATCTTGTGCCCCTCTTCCTCCATCTGCTTGGCCTTTTGCAGCACGGGGCCGCGAATGTCGTAGCAGACGTTGGCGAGTTTGGCGGACTTCTTGACATGTTTCATGGGAATCTTCCGGCTTGGCGGCTTATGGCCAATGAAGGCCAAAGGTATAATCCTACTTTAATCGTATGGTGCACCGCAATTTTGGCGGGCTTTTCGGATTGATCACGCAGTGAAACTTCACGTACCCAATACCGCCGGACTCAACCTGTTCACCGCTTACGGCGAGGACTATGCTGCGGTCAACCATGAAAAATATACAAAAAACCTGATCCTGCTACCTGAATCGATTATTCACGAATGGACGGCAGCGAGCCTCGACACCCTGAGTGAAACCGACATGGCGGTGTTGCTCGGCCTTGGTACTGAAATCGTCCTGCTCGGTACCGGCAACCGTCTGCGCTTCCCGCCCGCCCCCCTGCTCCGTCCTTTCGCCCCAGCCGGCATCGGCCTGGAAATCATGGACCTGCAAGCCGCCTGCCGCACCTACAACATCCTCGCCGCCGAAGGCCGCAAGGTTGCCGCGGCCCTGCTCTTCGACTGATCAACGACGCCCGTAGGTGTCTTCGAAGCGAACGATGTCATCCTCGCCGAGATAACTACCTGACTGCACCTCGATCATTTCAAGCGGCACCATGCCGGGATTTTCCAAACGGTGCTTGACTCCCAGCGGAATATAGGTGGACTGGTTTTCTGAAACCAGAAATACCTCATCACCCTTGGTCACCTTGGCCGTTCCGGTCACCACGACCCAGTGTTCGGCCCGATGGTGATGCATCTGCAGCGACAACGAAGCCCCCGGCTTGACGCAAATCCGCTTGACCTGGAAACGCTGCCCGGCATCGACGCCGTCGTACCAGCCCCAGGGCCGATGAATCTTCCGGTGCGAATACGCTACCGAACGCTTGTCGGCCTTCAGGCGGTCGACAATTTTCTTGACGTCCTGAGTAGCGTCATGATGCGCGACCAGTACCGCATCGTTGGTTTCAACGACGACCAGATTATTCAATCCGATGCATGTCACCAGGCGACTTTCTGAAACCACCAGAGTATTTCGGCAAGCCTCGAGCATGACGTCACCACGCACCGAGTTTCCGGCCTCGCACTTGGGCAGCACTTTCCATAACGCGTCCCAGGCGCCGACATCGGACCATCCGGCCGAGAGCGGAATCACTGCACATTTCGGCAGATTCTCCTGCTCGCCTGAAAGACGCTCCATAACCGCATAATCGATTGAATCGGAAGGGCATTGCTCAAATGTTGCTTGATCAACCCGGACAAAATCGCCATCCTGACTAACGCCATTCAGCGCGTTGGTGCTGGCAGCCAGAATATCCGGCCGACAAAGTTCCAGCGCTGACAACCAAGTCGAGGCGCGCATCACGAAAATGCCACTGTTCCACAGGTAGTCGCCAGCATCGAGATAGGACTGGGCGGTCTGGCGATCCGGCTTCTCGACAAAACGCCGGAGGCCGAAAGCCTCGGCATCACTGGCGATACTGTCGCCACACTGGATGTAACCGTAGCCGGTTTCCGGGCAATCCGGCGTAATGCCGAAAGTCACGGCAAAACCACGTTCGGCAAGCTTCACCGCAGCAGCAACTGCCTGACGAAAAATATCGCCCTCCAGGATCACATGATCAGCCGGCATCACCACCAACACCGGGTCATCACCACTTCGCCGCGCCCATAACGCCGCCAGCGTCAAGGCGGGCGCCGTATTGCGCCCGCAAGGTTCGAGCAATATCTGCCCGCGCTTGCCCAGCAGGCGGAGTTGTTCGGCGACGACAAAACGGTGTTCCTCATTGCAGACCAGCAACGGTTCGGCCAATCCTTCGATACCGTCCAGACGGGCCACGGTCTCCTGCAGCATCGAATTATCGCCGACCAACGGCAACAACTGCTTGGGATACTTTTCTCGGGACAAGGGCCACAAACGGGTGCCAGAACCACCGGAGAGCACGACGGGTATTACTTGAGTCATTTTTGAATCACAATCTTCAACAAGTTCGAAAGAATACCGGAGCGCAGCTTAATCCAGCTTCTTCAGGTATTCCTTGGTAAAAATCTTGTCTGGAAGGTCACGCAGACGCATCTCACTGTAGTCAAGTACTGATTTCTCGCCATTGCGTAGCGCATCCTCCATCACCAGCCGCGTCGGACGAACTCGCCCTGCCAATGTCTGGAAATTTTCGTAACTACATTTCTTCATCAGGCGATTGGATAGCGAATAGAACTCCGCCTTCAGCGGCCACCCCGATTTCTCGTTCACCCAGTAAACGACACGTTGATAGGTCACGCTACGGTCCACGGCAAGCAACTCCAGCACGTAATAGCTTTCATTGCCAATTTTCTCGTTACCAATGATTTTCGGATTGTAGTCGCCTGCAAAATTGGCCCGCGCCAGATCCCCGTTGGCCACTTGCCCCGTCAGGCGCTGGGCCAACGATATGCGCACCGGCTGGGAGACCTCCGGCATGAACACCCACAGGTCACGTCCCTTCATCAGAATGATCTGCCCCCGCTCCGTAGCCGGCTCGGTGATCATGACTACGGTATTCTCGTTACCCTTGGAAAGTACGCGATATTTACGCATCTCAGCGTCTTTGTCCGGGCGGATAGAATTTATTACAATGTCAACTTGAAACCCTTCGGCGGGGAAGCGAACCTTGTCCGCCTTTTCCACTATACTGCGGGCGAGCGCATCATCAGCCGGCGCAATACTGTGTTCCTGCGCCGATGCGATCAGTGACTGGAGCAAGAAAAACATGCCGGACGCCAGAGCCAGAATCCATCTGCCATTCCGTATACTGTTATTACCTATCATGAGCATTCTCCCGCACTATTCCGGTGTAACCATCATCGGTAGTAACCTGCCATGAGCGTTGTCCGAATCGAGCACGTATCCAAGGACTACCAACTGGGCGAGCAAACCGTCCAGGCTCTTCATGATATTACATGGTCCATCGATGCCGGGGTCTTTCTCGCCATCTCCGGCCCCTCAGGCAGTGGCAAAACAACGCTATTAAATCTGATTGGCTGTATTGACAAGCCGACCCGTGGCAAAATTTTCATCAACGAAGAAGACGTCTCGGAAAAATCAGCCAACGAACTGGCAGACTTACGAGCACGCTCGATCGGTTTCATTTTCCAAACCTTCAATCTGCTGCCCGTTCTTTCGGCAGCCGAAAATGTCGAATACCCCCTCCTTCGCCGACCGGATATCTCGGCCGAAGAGCGCAAGGCGCGTGTCGGATATTTCCTGGACATCGTCGGCCTGAGCAAGTTCGCTGACCATCGACCCAATCAGCTAAGTGGCGGACAACGGCAACGTGTTGCCATCGCCCGCGCCCTGGCCATCAAGCCGAGCATCGTACTGGCAGACGAGCCGACTGCGAATCTGGACAAGGCGACTGGCCGCGAAATCCTGACTTTGATGAAACAGATCAACCGCCACCTAAAAACCACCTTTATCTTCTCCACCCACGATCAGAAAGTGATCGACCGCGCCGACCGCCTGGTTCAAATGGAAGACGGCTACATTACCGCCTTCGGTGTCCGCAACGAAGGCGACCGGACTTGGAATCTGGCTCGCATCCGCCCCCTGCCCGAGCCTGACGAAGAATGATCCCAAAATCAGGAATCCCCCGTGATTGAATCGAATTCCCCCCGTCACCTGACCATCGCTGTCGCCTGTTGCCTCTGTCTCGGTGCCCAAGCCGCCGATGAGGATTTACTGGGCCGTGACGCACTCTTTGGCGACGACATCCCCAAGGCCTCTTCAGACACCTCGAGCAGCGGTTCCGGCATCAAGGGATTTGTCCAATTTGAGGCAGCACGCACAACAGCATCTCCGGAGCACTGGTCCAAGCTCCGCACCCGCGCTGACCTGAGCAGTAATGGAAAGCTGGGCGATGGGCTCAAATGGAAATTGGGGGCTCGCTTCGACTACGATTTTGTGTACGGCATCAACGACTTCTACCCCGCTGATGTCGAAAAAAATCAACGCCATAACATCGAACTCCGGGAAAACTATCTCGACTTCAGCGCCGGCGACTGGGACTTCCGCCTGGGCAGACAAAACGTCGTCTGGGGAGAAATGGTCGGCCTTTTCTTTGCCGATGTGGTCTCGGCCCGCGATCTCAGGGAGTTCATCCTTCCTGAATTCGACCAGATGCGCACCCCGCAATGGGCAGCTCGCGCCGAATATTTTGCTGACAACTTCCATGCTGAACTACTTTGGATTCCCGTAGCCAGCTACGACAACATCGGCAAGCCGGGTGCGGAGTTCTATCCTTACCAACCCAGCTTCGGCTTTGCCAATGTTAGCTACCTCGGAGAAAAAAGACCTGAACGGGACGCAGACAACATGAACTACGGTCTACGCCTGTCAACGCTCAAAAATGGCTGGGACATTTCTGGTTTCTATTACCGCAGCACCGACATCAGTCCGACCTTCTACCGAACCATCGTCAATCCGAACACTATTGAATATCAGGCTCGCCACAACCGCATCCAGCAATACGGCACAACTGTTTCGAAGGATTTCGGTGACGTCGTTTTCAAAGCTGAGGGGGTATATACCCATGGCCGCAGCTTCACCACCCTGGATCTTACCGATACGGACGGTGTCGTTCGGCAAAACACGCTGGACTGGGCTGCCGGCTTAGATTTTACCCTGCCTGCCGAAACGCGGTTTAACGTTCAAATATTCCAACGACAATTCACCAACCACGATAGCAACATCATTCCCGACAAGCACGAGAATGGATACAGTCTGCTTCTCAACAACAAATTCTTTACCAATTGGGAAGCGCAGGCATTGCTGATTTCCAGCCTGAATCGATCCGACTGGCTTTTCAGGCCGCGCTTAAGCTGGAACTTTGAACGCAATTGGCGCTGGGTGCTGGGAGCCGACGTTTTCCACGGACCACAATCTGGCATGTTCGGACGTTACGATGCCATGGATCGAGCCTACTCTGAAATCCGCTACAGCTTCTGAAATCCAGTGTCGATTTCTTTTACACCCCCCACGCAAGCAATCCCAAGAGAGCTTCAAAAAAACTTTTTTATCTATTAATTTCAATTAATTAGAGTACACAAGACACAACATGGCGTCATTTTTGCTCTATGTGTAGCGTAGCTAAAGTGCCCTTGGTTGCATTATTGACACTGAGGGAATTTTTGGATTTCGCTAAAGCAACTCGAATTTTTTGGAGAATGCGTCATGAAAAAACTATCAATACCAATACTTACAATAAGCGCAGCGCTTTTTGCAGGCCAAGCTCAAGCAGCCTTTATTAACGTTGGAGGGGTTGTCTGGGATCCGAATGGTTTTTTTGACTTCACTACCAACGACACGATGATTGAATCCGTTACCAACACGGTTGGTGGCGTTTTGAACGGATATGCAAAAATCACTACGTTAAACGGTGAAACAAATCAGAACGCGTTTTGCCCTGGTTGTGAAATCACATACACATTCACTGGTTTTACACTTGCAACCAACGGGCCCAAATTTGAATGGACTGGCGGTACGGTCAATGTCTACGTAGACAACACACCGAATTACAATTCTTTACTGGCAAGCAGCGCAGCGGATGGCACATTATGGCTATCGCTTGCGGGGCATACTTTTACAGATGGGACTTATACGGGAACGCTTATTTCTGACCCAACCCCGGCAGGAGCAGGTATTGTCGGTAGCGGAAAAGGCCAACTTGACGTAACAGGCGGTCTTGCAGCCACCGTCTTTGACACCAACACCATTGGCGATGCCCTTGGAGGATTCGCAGACTTCCTGTTTACTTCGTCGTTCCAACTGTCACCCAACGGGTGTTTCCTCTCCGACGATAGAAATACGTATTGTATGTTTGGTTCGAATGATCTTCAGGGTGACTCCGTAGTACCTGAGCCTGGCTCTTTGGCACTGGCCGGACTTGGTCTTCTCGGGCTAGTGGCTACCCGTCGCCGCAAGGAAGTTGCCTGATCGTGGTTAGAAGTTTTTAGAGAAAGACTCGACCTGGCAAAAACCCCGCTCAAAATAGCGGGGCTTTTTTTTTGCCAATCCAGATACTCTAATTCATCTTATACTGTTTCAGGATTGACAAATACCCCCCCGTTGCTGCCGCCAGTACCCAAGCAAACAAATACCATGAACGCAACCGAATTGGTTGAATTGGCTGTTACAGCCCCCTCTGCCGACAACAGCCAGCCTTGGAAATTCACACCTGAGTCGAATGGCCTAATCTGCAGCTATCAACATCGGTCATCTGCTCCGGATCCGTTCGGCTCCATGGGCCACGGCACCTTACTGGCCAGCGGAGCACTTCTGGAAAACCTGTGCACCATCCAGCCAAATGCAAATATGTCGCCGCCAGAGGTATTTTTCAGCAAGACATCATGGCAGATAAACATTGCTGCATTCGATCGCTGGCCTGAAACCAGTCTCGAAAAAAAACAGATTCTTCATGCCCGGCATACAAACCGCCATCCGTTTCTGGGCTTGCCAATATCCGGGCTTCCAAAAATATCCAATACTGGATCTTCGCGAGCAGTGACACTAACCTCGGTGGAGGCCCACAAGGAAATCGCGAAGGCTCTGACTCAATGCTCTATTGCGCGATTTAATTCTCAGGAACTTCACGAATGGCTCTTTTCAAGTATTCGCTGGACTACCGTCGAAGTGGAATCTGGCACCGGGCTGGATATCAATACGCTTGATCTCCCGCCTGGCGGACGGCATTTTATGCGCTGGATTGCTCCGTGGCCCCGCATAAAAGCACTCAACCATTTTGGCGTCGCAAGGATTTTAGCTGCCGCCGACGCCTCATTAGTTCGCCAAGCGCCCGGAATAATCGCTTTTATCGGGGGCTCTGAACCAATTGATATCATCAAAGCCGGTCAGTTAATGCAAAGAACATGGCTAGCGCTAAATGCTCAAGGAATCGCAGTGCATCCCTATTATGTACTGACCGACATAGCCAATCGATTTCGCAGTGGCAGGCTTGATACCCAGTGGCGCCCAGCGGTTGCCAAGGCAATGGCAACCGCTGCAGATATTTTTAATCTGCAGCCTGAAGAACATATCCATATGCTGTTGCGCATTGGCCTGCCAACGGTCACGCCGGTGCGTGCCAAGCGCCTTCCTGCTTCAGCATTTTTAGGCGCTTAACCCGGTGAAGGCTCTATTTACAACTTCAATTGGCGACGCACCAGATTGCGCATAAGACGCTGGAAAGGGTTGCGGAACCCACCGGGTCGCCAAGTCCTGATATAGCGCATTCGATAGGCATCGAATTGACTCCCCCATGGAGCAATACGAACACCAGGCCGACCAAGCAGCAGCTTGAGTGCCTCAACGGCAGCAACCCCTGCACATAGCTGACAGGCTGCGATACATGACGGGCCTCGCCGTTCCGCCAAATTGACGCGGCTCATGTCTGCCACATATCCCCGCTGCAACATTGCAGGCGAAAGGCCGACGAGAAAACGGATGGCCATTTCCATCTCGTCGCATCCATCAAAGCCGAAATAGTCCTCAAAGGACATCCCGCCGGGTGCAAACACCAGAAGAGCCACCCCGAGGCCAAGCGGTGCAGCCGTAACGACGGGGATACCTTTACGCTCGCAAGCAGCAAAGGTCGACCTTCGTGCCTCGAATGCAAAAAAATCCAAGCCGTCAACATAAAGATCAACTCCATCCAGAAAATCATCAAGCAATTCTTGAGAAACTCCCTTGGGAAATAGCTTGAGTTCTAGTTCAGGGTTAATGTCGCGAGCCATCTCTGCCAACACATCGATTTTTGATCGTCCCAGGCTGCTTATCGTTGCTCCAACTTGGCGATTGAAATTAACCAAATCAAAGGTATCAAAATCGGCAATCGAAAATCGTCCCACACCGAGACGAGCCAGCGTCAGAAGATGCACGCCTCCCACCCCCCCCAAGCCACCAATGGCGACGTGAGCACCTCGAAGGCGATCCTGTTCCGCATCCGTCACCCAACCAATATTGCGCGAGAATGCACTTTGATAATCAAATAAAGCCATGACTCTCTACGCCCCTCAGAAATATGATTATGATGATGCATACTACATTATTTGAATCACAGCAGACCGCCAATGATCAAGCTCGTGGCTGACATCAGAATCGCCGCACTCAACCTTCGGCGCAACACACGCCGAACGCTTGTTGCCATCTTGAGCGTGGCGGGTGGCGTTACAGCCTTTCTTCTAGCGGGCGGATTTATCGCATGGATTTTTCAAGATATGCGAGAGGCAACAATCCACTCACAACTAGGCCATATCCAGATTGTTCGACCAGGATATTTTGAAAAGGGGGTTGCCGACCCATACAGCTACATGCTTCCTACGCAATCACCGGAACAGCGCTTGATTGAGGGCAATGCAAATGTGGTCACCCTAACCCCACGTCTTGCCTTTAATGGCTTACTTAGCCTCGGCGACGCGACCATTCCCTTCATTGGAGAAGGAATAGACCCCGAACGAGAGCGCCCTATCGACACCCGTATCACCATCGTTGACGGGAATGATCTAAAAACCTCAGCTGATTCCGCCGTCTTGCTCGGGGAAGGTTTGGCAAAAAATCTAGGTGCAAGAGTCGGCGACACGGTCGTACTATTGGCCAATTCCGCAAATGGAAGTCCAAACGCCATAGAGGTCAAGGTCAGTGGAACATTTGCCACCATTACCAAGGAATATGACGACAATGCATTGCGCCTTCCGATCCAACTCGCCCGGAAGTTGATGCGTATTGACGGCGCTACGACTTGGATTGCGCTCTTGGACTCTACCGAAAAGACCGAAACGGTCATGCGGGCACTTCGGTCAAAATTGCCTGAAAACACATTTACCTTGGTTGCGTGGCGTGAATTAGCTGAGTTCTACAACAAAACGGTAACGCTCTTTTCCAAGCAAGTGGATGTCGTCAAGTTCATTATTGCACTCATCATTATTCTTACCATTTCCAACACCCAGACCATGAGCGTCTTGGAGCGTACAACGGAAATTGGAACCAGCCTTGCACTCGGCCTACGCAGAAGTGAAATATTACGAATGTTTCTCCTGGAGGGATTCATGATCGGCGTTGCGGGGGGCACTTTGGGCGTCGTGATTGGCTACGCCTCCGCAGAGTTGATCTCGACAGTTGGCATCCCCATGCCACCGCCACCGGGTATGGCCCGGGGCTTTACCGGCCAGATTCTGGTTACCTGGAATCTTGCGGTCGACGGTCTTTTTTTGGCCATTTCCACAACACTACTGGCCAGCCTGATGCCCGCCTGGAAGGCAAGCAAGATGAAAATCGTCGACGCCTTGCGTACCAATCAATGAAGCCTATGGAACAATACTTTCGGCTCGCACTAAGGAATGTTTTCCGCCACCGCGCACGTTCGGCCGCAACCTTGGCGGCAATCGCCATCGGTGTTGCCGGGCTGATCCTGGCAGGCGGTTTCATTCAGGATATTTACATACAATTGGGCGAGGCGATCATACATTCGCAAACAGGGCATATTCAGATTACTCGCCAAGGCTACAGCCATGGCAAAAATCGAGCACCAGAAAAATATTTGATTGAAAATCCCAAAGAGCTTCAGAATCAACTGAAGAAAATTCCAAGCATCAATCTTGCGAGTGCGCGCCTGACTTTTAGCGGCACTTTAAATAACGGAAAACGCGACCTCGGAGTTATTGGCGAAGGTATCGAGGCCGATCTTGAAAGCGAAATCGGGACTTATGTGCATTTCATCGAAGGACGTCACCTCAAGAACTCCGATTCCTATGGAATCATAATCGGACAAGGCGTTGCCAAAAGCCTCGGATTGTCAGTCGGTGACCGTGTCACAATGCTTGCAACCCTCTCCCAAGGTGCTGTCAACACACTAGATTTCGAAGTTATTGGCGTCTTCCAAAGTTTCTCCAGGGATTTTGATGCCCGGGCTGTGCGAATCCCCCTTGAAGCAGCCCAAACGTTGATGGACACCAAAGCGGCACATATGCTGGTAGTTATGCTCGACGAAACCAAAATGACTGCAGCAACGACAACGCAATTACAGAAAATACTTTCAGGGAAAGGTTTTGACGTTACGCCTTGGAACAAGCTGTCCGATTTTTATGAAAAAACGGTTGAACTCTACAATCGTCAATTTGGCGTACTCCGACTGATCATCTTGATCATGGTTCTGCTTAGCGTGGTAAACAGTGTAAATATGACACTGTTCGAGCGCACTCGAGAATTCGGGACCATGCTGGCAATCGGCGACCGCACTTCCGGAGTATTCAAATTGATTGTTGCAGAGAGCCTTTGCCTGGGGCTCCTAGGGGGAGCGCTCGGCATGTTGCTTGGCTGCGCTTCGGCGCTCGCTATTTCAGCAATCGGAATTCCCATGCCCCCCCCCCCCAACGCAAATCTTGGCTATATCGCGCTGATTCGTCTGGACCTGACGTCGATTCTGGCAGCAGGGACGATTGGCTTTTTGGCATGCTTTCTGGCCAGCTTGCTTCCAGCCCACCGAGCATCCAAGCTTGACATCGGGGAAGCGTTACGGCATGGAGTTTAATTATCAACAATGTGAAATACTTCCGTTGCCCCAAGCGCGTTTAGCGTCATTGTACGGGGGAATCCGCTATGATTATGTCTGTTGCTTACTTTAAGCTCTCGTCTGCGATCTATTAGAGGAAAAGACCATGACCCAAACTTGCAACCGACTGCTTTCCTGCACAAAGTGGCTTATCCTCGCTGCCACCCTGTCGTTGGGGGCATGCGCATCTCATCCACCGGCCCCCATGAGTGCTGCAACTGCCGACTACAGCTACAAAATTGGCCCCGGTGATACGCTGAACATAGTCGTCTGGCGCAATCCTGAATTATCGATGAGCGTCCCCGTTCGCCCCGACGGAAAGATTTCAGCCCCGTTGATTGACGATCTAGCCGCCATGGGGAAGGACTCGACGACATTGGCACGCGACATCGAGAAAGAGCTTACTAAGTTCATTCGTGATCCCGTCGTGACTGTAATCGTGACAGGATTCGTCGGCCCATACAGCGAACAAATTCGCGTTGTTGGTGAAGCCACAAAGCCACAAATTCTTGCTTACAAGCAAAAAATGACCATTCTTGACGTCATGATCGCCGTCGGCGGGATCACCGATTTTGCAGATGGCAATCGTGCGACGATTTTGCGTACTTCTGAAAATAATGCCCAGTACGGTGTTCGCCTCAAGGATCTGATCAAGAACGGGGACGTTTCAGCCAATGTGGAAATGAAGCCGGGTGACGTTGTCATCATTCCACAAAGCTGGTTCTAAGTTTCAATGAACAACATCTCCGCCTCCCTAGTTTTACGGAGGCGGAAAATTTCTTGAGCTCATAGATGGAAGAAATTCTCCGCCAAGCCCAGACCATCCTGCGTGCAACATGGAAGCATCGCCATCTCGGCATGGTTGTCGCTTGGATAGTTGGTGCTATTGCTGCCGGCGTCATTTTGCGCATTCCAAACCAATACGAAGCCTCAGCTCGGATTTATGTAGACACCCAATCCATCTTGAGACCATTGATGTCGGGACTCGCTGTTCAACCGAATATTGAACAGCAGATAATGATGCTAAGCCGCACGCTGATCAGCCGCCCCAATCTTGAAAAACTGATCCGGATGGCCGACCTTGACCTGGATGTAAAAAATAAGGCGCAACAAGAAGCACTAATTGACTCTCTTGCCGACACCTTGAAAATCCAAGGCGTTGGTCGAGATAACCTCTACACAATTTCATTCCGCGATCCCGACCCCGGCAAGTCCCAGCGCGTAGTTCAAGCCCTCGTGTCAATTTTCGTAGAATCCAGCTTGGGCGATAAGCGTCAGGACACCGATTCGGCTCGTAAATTTCTTGAAGAGCAAATTCGTAACTACGAAAAGAAATTGGAAGAAGCCGAAAATCGCTTGAAAGAATTCAAATTACGTAACATCGAATTAGCCGCCGGCGAAGGAAAGAGCGGAATTGAGCGGCTAAGTGAGTTGGGCACCCAGCTCAATATCGCTCGCCTCCAGCTTCGTGAAGCAGAGCAGTCACGCGATGCACTTCGTCGTCAAATTACGGGAGAGGAACCTGTCCTGCTTCCAGATGCTCCGGGATCTGAGTCATCTGTATCTCTACCGGAAATCGATGGTCGTATTGACACACAAAAGCGGAATCTAGATACCTTACTTCAGCGCTACACGGAACAACATCCGGATGTCGTTGGTACGCGGCGCCTGATCAAAGATCTTGAGGAGCAAAAGCGACAGGAGATTCAAGCTCGCAAGAAATATGCTGCGGCAAATCCTGGTGCTGCTGTCAGTAATAATCCGGTGTTTCAGCAACTCAAGGTATCACTGGCCGAAGCCGAAGCAAATACAGCATCGCTTCGGGCTCGAGTCAGCGAGTACGAAGAAAGATACAAACGCAGCACGGCTCTGATGAAAACCCAACCCCAACTGGAAACGGAATTGGCGCAACTGAATCGTGACTATGAACTTGACAAACGCAATTATGAGCAGCTGGTAACACGACGCGACTCCGCTGAGTTGTCAGGGGATCTTGACAGCGCTGGATCCATGGCCGATTTCAGATTAATTGACCCTCCTCGTGCATCCTCTAAACCTGTTGCACCGAATCGCCTGATGTTGCTGCCACTCGGGCTACTGCTTGCCATAGGCGCCGGTCTATTTGCCGCCTTCGCAGCGAGTCAGATTCGACCCGTTTTCTTTGATAGCAAAACCCTGCGTGACGTTACTGACCTACCCGTCCTTGGAATGGTGTCCCTGATTCCGAATGAAGCGCGTCGCCTTAAGGAGCGAGCCAGTCTCCAACGTTTCCTATTGGCGACTAGCGGATTGGTTCTGGCATATGGAGTGGTGTTGGGACTACTTACCTTCCTCTCCCAACGTGCGACTTGAGGTTGATCGATGAGTCTGATTGAACAAGCGGCCAAGCGCCTTGAGCAACTTCGCCAGGCGGGAGTCGAGCTTCCGCAACCGCCTCAGGCTGAACAGATTGCTCAGAAAATCCCAACTGAACATACAGATGGTGTAGCCGTTACACAGCCCCCAGCCCCATCTCAGACTAGGGTAACTACACCGCCCCCATCCAGTGTTCAAACAACGTTGGACCTTGACGCCATCTCGGCCACCGGATTGCTTGTACCAAATGCGGCCCGAAGCCAGTTGGCCGATGAGTTTCGCGTCATCAAACGGCCCTTGATTGCTAACGCCATGGGTAAGGGTGCAGGGCCGGTATCAAACGGTAATTTGATCATGATAACGAGCGCCTTGCCTGGTGAAGGGAAAAGTTTTACAGCAATCAACTTGGCAATCAGCATCGCCATGGAACTAGACAACACCGTGATGCTGGTTGACGCCGATGTCGCTCGCCCATCGCTCCTGAACATGCTTGGCCTTCCTCCGGCCAAAGGCTTGCTGGACATATTGCAGCAAAACTCAGTGGACATATCAGGCGTACTGTTGCGCACAAATATCGAAAAGCTCTCCATCCTGCCAAGTGGCACACCACACCCTAGGGCTACCGAGTTGCTAGCCAGTGACACCATGATCCGGCTGCTTGATGACATGGCCAGCCGATACAGTGACCGAATCATTGTTTTTGATTCCCCTCCGCTGCTGATGACGACAGAGTCACGCGTTCTGGCTACTCATATGGGCCAGATACTAATCATCGTCAACGCAGAAAACACCGCTCAGGCAGCAGTGAAACAAGCAATTACGACCATTGAATCATGCCCGATCAAGATGATGGTTCTTAACCAAGTCAGACAGGTAAAGGGGGATGGATACGGCTACGGGTATGAATATGGGTATAGGTATGGCAATGAGAGCTAAGAATATTTCAGTACCCAGCATATTACTTCTGATCATTTCATGCTTTGCCACTCCGTCGTTCTCACAACAAACAGCACCGGGCGCTACCATTCCAGGTTCCACGATTCCAGGTAGCCCAACAGCGACAGCAGGAAACTCCTCATCTGCGCCAAATTTGGGTACAGAAGAACCAGGGACGAAAATTCCTCGTGCCTTTGTCATCACACCACGGATCAAACTGACTGAAACCTGGAGCGACAACGTAACTATTGGAGTCGCTCCCAATAAAAAAGAGGCCGGTTTTATTACCGAGTTTGCCCCGGGTATTCATATCGATGCAAAAACAGCTCGGCTCAAGGCTTATTTTGACTATGCTTTGCTGGGTCAGTTTTACACCGCCCCAGCTGGATACAGTCGCACCCAAAATCAACTTAATACGTTTGGCACACTGGAAGCAGTTGATAAATGGCTCTTTCTTGATTTCAGTGGCGTCATTGCGCAACAAGCTATCTCGGCATTTGGCACCCAGTCACCGGCTAATACGTCTCTGAATAACAACAGTACCGAGACAGCCACATATCGTTTGTCACCCTATATTCGTGGCCAGCTGGCTGGATCCCTTGAATACTTGTTGCGTTACAACCGCTCGACGACGCAGGCAAGCGCTTCAACCGTGTCGGACATTGATCTTTCGGAATGGACAGGCCAGCTACGCGGAGGCACCCCGTTTCAGAACTTGCGGTGGTCGGTTAATGCGAGCCAGCAAACTGCAGAATATAGCCTAGGAAGAAAAACTGACGACGAGCGGATATATGCTACTGGGACATATATTGTTATTCCACAGTTTTCTGTTTCTTTAAGCGGCGGTGAAGAATCGAATAATTATGCGTCTGTGAACTCCGAAAACCATACCACCTATGGTTATGGTTTCGACTGGAGTCCGACCGAACGAACCAAGGTTTCAGCGTTCAAGGAGCGCCGCTTCTTCGGCGATGGGCATCGGATCAACATTAGTCACCGTTTCCCATTGACTAGTATCAGCTACTCCGATACCAAAGATATATCCGTACTGCCCAATCAGTTTGCTTCCGTTGGTTTAGGCACTATTTTCGACCTGTACTATCAAATCTGCAGTCAGCAATTATCGGATCAGTTCCCGGACCCAGCACAACTGGATCAGGCTGCCAATACCTGCGCCAATATTTTGGTCGGTCAGGCTGGAGTACCTGCCAACACGCAGGTGGTCAGCAGCTTTCTAAGTTCAAGAGCATCCTTGCAGCAGAGGCAGCAATTTGCATTCGCCTTTCGTGGGGCGCGCAATACGCTGACGGTCATGGTTAACCGTAACGAAAACCAGTCTCTTTTTACCGCTGCGACAGTACCCGACGATTTTGCGCTAAATACAAGAATTCGCCAGCGAGGTTTAAGCGTCAACCTTTCTCATCGTCTGACAAGCCGCTCCAATTTGAATTTCCTGGCCTCGCGTCAGGAAAGTTCAGGTACCGGCGGGATAACCCCCTTAAAGGCCACAACAACGATCTATCAGGCAAACTTAACTTCATCGTTGGGTCCGAAGACAACGGGTGGCATTAGCATCCGACATACTGAATTCGATAGCAATATCACCCCCTATACCGAAAACGCCCTTATCGGTACTTTTTCGGTCCTTTTCTAAGCATATGTATGAATCTTTCTACGGCCTGAGCAGCAAGCCATTTCAATTAAATCCTGACCCCACTTTCTATTTTGGTAGTAAGCAGCATCGTCGCGCACAGGCCTACCTTGAATATGGCATGCATCAAAACGAGGGCTTCATTGTCATTACCGGAGAAGTCGGTGCGGGGAAGACAACTATCGTCCGCGGACTCCTTGACAGCCTGGATTCCGAGAAAGTTGTAGCGGCTCAATTAGTCAGTACCCAACTCGATGCCGACGACACGCTCAGACTTGTCGGTGCAGCATTTGGATTACGGACAAAGGATGTAGCAAAATCTGATGTATTGATGTCCCTTGAAGCCTTTCTGATCAGCATGGCAACCAAGGGAAAGCGCTGCCTCCTCGTCGTAGATGAAGCACAAAATTTGACTGCACGCGCTGTTGAGGAATTGCGCATGCTATCCAACTTCCAGTATGGCAATCAGGCATTGCTGCAAAGTTTCTTGGTTGGCCAACCGGAATTTCGGCAGATTCTGCAAAGCCCTCATATGATGCAGTTTCGCCAGCGCGTGATTGCTGCTTGCCATATCGGCCCCCTGGATGTGACTGAAACTCAGGCCTACATCGAGCATCGACTAAAACTGGCGGGAGCCAAGGCAGATTCACCAACTATTTCACTGGGTGCATATGAAGCGATCTTCAAAGCCAGCAGTGGTATCCCCAGGCGGATCAACTCGGTATGCGACCGCTTACTGCTGTTTGGCTTTCTCAATCATCAAAGAAACTTTGATGTAACCGACGTCGAAGAAGTGGCCCGCGAGATTTTTGAAGAAACAATCGGTGGATCAACCCAAGTGCAACAGCAGTATTCGCTAAATACCGGCGGTGGAGAACATACTCACCCTCCACACGAGTTGGTGGCGCTGTTAAGCGCCGAACATCTTGCCGAACGTCTGATCAGGCTTGAACAGAGCCTGACTCGATTGGAGCGGATAAACAGTGCAACGTTGAATCTCATGCAACAATTTTTGCGCGTTAACACCACCTCTTCCAACCTGCAATCAGCAAGTGAAAATTCCGATGCCTAACGTCTGGCCCCATGAACTCGGCCCGGTTATTTGTGTCGTTGGTGCTCGTCCCAACTTCATGAAGATGGCCCCCATTTTGCGCGCCTTTGCCGAGCATCGGCCTGCTATCCCTACTTTGCTGCTTCATACAGGCCAGCATTACGACCGGGAGATGAACGACAAGTTGTTTGAAGACTTGCGACTCCCTCGTCCCGAGATCAATCTGGAAGTAGGGTCTGGGTCCCATGCAGTACAAACCGCCGAGGTGATGCGTCGCTTCGAACCGGTTGTCGATGACAAAAAACCCTCTTGCATTCTGGTGGTTGGTGACGTCAATTCGACGCTTGCCTGCACGCTCGTAGGCGTTAAAAAGGGGATTCCTGTCGTCCATGTCGAAGCCGGTCTTCGCAGCTACGATAGAGCCATGCCCGAAGAAATCAATCGCGTCCTGACCGACCAAGTTGCCGACCTGCTCTACACCACCGAGCGCAGCGCCGCCGACAATCTCGCTCGCGAGGGGATTTCCGCCCACCGTATCCGTTTCGTCGGCAACGTCATGATCGATTCGTTACTTGGCAATCGGGAATTCGCCCGCAAGCCTGCTGATACGTTAAAGGCAGTTGGTGTAGCCCCGACCATGATTGAAAAGGGATTCGGTGTCGTGACGATGCACCGCCCATCGAATGTCGACCATCCTGACGTCCTGCAGTCTCTTCTTGGTGTGCTACGTGAAATCTCGGAATCTATCCCGCTGGTTTTTGCCCTGCATCCGCGAACCAAAAGCAACATTGAGCGTTTTGGTCTAGAAAAATTGATCGACAGCAAGCGAATGATCATGCTGCCGCCCCAAGGTTATCTGGAAATGCTTGGTCTGATGGCTAACGCAAGAATCGTTCTTACCGACTCCGGTGGTTTGCAAGAAGAAACCACGGCGCTTGGCGTTCCCTGCCTTACCATGCGCGAAAACACCGAACGCCCGATCACTGTCGAGCAAGGCACTAATACCATGGTTGGCCGGGACATCGAATCGATTCGCCATCATGCCGCCGAAGTTCTTGCAGGCCACGGCAAGAGCGGCCGAGTTCCGGAACTCTGGGATGGGCATACCGCCGACCGTATCGCTGCCGACCTTGCCGGCTGGCTAATTGAGCGCCATAGACGACAGTGATGACAGAAAATGACAAAGTCGACAACCGTTTCCAACAACGCATTCACTATCGACGTTGAGGACTATTTTCAGGTCTCGGCTTTCGCACAGCATATTCCCCGTAGCGAGTGGCCTATTCGTGAGTGCCGCATCGAACGCAATGTTGACTGTATTTTGGCAATGCTCGATCTGCACGGCACCAAAGCCACCTTCTTTACCTTGGGCTGGATAGCGGAGCGCTATCCGGAGATCGTCCGACAAATCGTCCGTAATGGCCATGAACTGGCCAGTCATGGCTATGGTCACGAACGCGCCAGTGACCAGACACCAGAGAGTTTCTTTGCCGACATCAATGTGGCCAAATTGATTCTTGAGGACCTTTCAGGAACCGAAGTCAAAGGATACCGGGCGCCAAGTTTTTCAATTGGCGAAAAAAACCTCTGGGCCTTTGAGTGCCTGGAAAAAGCGGGTTACCGTTATAGCTCCAGCATTTACCCGATTCGCCATGACCATTACGGTATGCCGAATGCGCCACGTCATGCCCACGCGATCGGGCGCCTGATCGAAATCCCGGCTACGACACTGCGCTTTCTGAACAGAAACTGGCCGGCCAGCGGCGGCGGCTATTTCCGATTGATGCCTTATGGCCTCTCGCGCTGGATGATTGACCGGATCAACAGTGTCGACCAACTTCCAGCAGTATTTTATTTTCACCCTTGGGAACTGGACGTGGATCAACCGAGAATTCAAGGCATCAGCGCCAAAACACGCTTCCGCCATTACGTGAACATTCACCGGATGGAACGCCGTCTGCACTGCCTGCTTGCAGATTTTGCATGGGGCCGGATGGACCATCTATTTCTCGGCGAAAGCTGAACAATCGATGCAAATCAAGCGGCTTGACCCTTCCGATGCCGAAGGCGCCTTACGCTGGGACAACTTCGTTTTTGCCTCCCCGGAAGCCACTTTTTTCCATCGTGCGGCTTGGCAGGAGATTATTCGCAATGTTTTCCGCCACCCAACCTATTTCCTTTACGCCGAACGTCATGGGGAAGTGCTCGGTATCCTCCCCCTGGCTCATGTCAAAAGCCTGCTCTTTGGTAATTCACTGATTGCATTGCCCTTTGCCGTATACGGCGGAATTGCTGCAGCCCACCCGGAAGCAGTTCCAGCGCTTGAGGCTGAGGCCCAGGCACTGGCACAGAAACTGGACGTTGATCATCTCGAATTCCGCAATCTGACCATACGACATGCCGATTGGCCAAAACAGGATATTTACGTCACTTTCCGTAAAGAAATCCTACCCGATGTAGAAGCCAACATGCTCGCCATCCCTCGCAAACAACGGGCGATGGTCAGAAAGGGTATCAATAATGGGCTAAAAAGCACGGTCGACCGCAGCACTGACCAATTTTTTGCACTTTTTGCCGACAACGTACATCGTCACGGCACCCCCGCACTGCCCAAACGCTATTTCGACAGCCTTCTCCGTGTCTTCGGTGAAGATTGCGAAGTGCTCACCGTAACTACCCCTGACGGTCAGCCATTGAGTAGCGTGCTGTCCTTTTACTTCCGTGACGAAATTCTGCCCTACTATGCCGGTGACGACGAATCCGCCCGGCAGTTTGCTGCCAATGACTTCAAGTATTGGGAGCTGATGCGACGCAGTTGCGAGCGCGGCCTGAAGATTTTCGACTACGGCCGCAGCAAGGTAGGCACCGGCCCCTACTCCTTCAAGAAAAACTGGGGGTTCGAAGCGCAGCCATTGCACTACGAATATTGCCTGTACAAGCGCGACAGCATTCCGCAGAACAATCCTTCGAACGCAAAATACAAGCTGTTTATAGAAGCCTGGCGGCGCATGCCGATCGGTCTGGCCAATCTCCTTGGTCCGCATATCGTTCGCAATCTGGGGTAACGATGGCGAACATTCTTTTTCTCGTCCATCGCCTGCCGTATCCACCGAACAAGGGAGACAAGGTTCGCTCGTACCATCTCCTGAAACACCTGGCAGCGCAGCATCATGTCTTTCTCGGAACCTTTGTCGACGATCCAGACGACCTGCAGCATATCGAGACCGTGCGTAGTTATTGCAGCGATCTACACGTCGCGCGCCTTCACCCGCGTTTCGCCAAATTGCGCAGTCTCAACGCTCTGCTTGCGGGCGATCCTTTGACATTACGTTATTACCGTGATGCTGGGTTGCATGACTGGGTCGACCGGACCTGCAAGCAAGTCAAGATTGATGCAGCAGTAATTTTCTGCTCGGCTATGGCCCAATATATCGATTCAAAGTCCCGGCTACCAAGAGTAATCGACTTCGTCGATGTCGATTCAGCTAAATGGACCCAGTACGCTCAGAATCACCGCTGGCCGATGTCCTGGCTCTACCGGCGCGAAGGGCGGTTTTTGCTGGCTTACGAACGAAGTATTGCAGCCCGCTCCGCCCGCTCGTTTTTCGTAACGGATGCTGAAGTTGCGCTCTTTACCCGAGTAGCCCCGGAATGCGCCATTCGAACCGAGGCCCTATGTAACGGGGTTGATGCCGAATATTTTTCACCGGATCCCGGGCGAGCCAATCCCTATTCGACGGAGGAGATTCCGCTCGTCTTCACCGGCGCCATGGATTACCTGCCCAACGTCGATGCCGTTCGCTGGTTTGCTACGGAAATGCTTCCCGAATTGCGCAAGCGTTGGCCACAACTGCACTTTTACATCGTAGGGCGCAGTCCGACACCAGAGGTTCAAGCACTAGAGAATGAAGCCATCACAGTAACTGGCACGGTACCCGACGTGCGCCCCTATCTACAGCATGCGAGGCTTGTCGTCGCGCCATTACGCATTGCTCGTGGCATCCAGAACAAGATCCTTGAAGCCATGGCCATGGCCAGGCCGGTGATCGCCTCGGCAGAATGCGCTGCTGCGGTCGACGCCGATTTCGGGCAGGAATTGCTGACAGCGACGACATCGATGGATTTCATCAGCGAAATCGACAGGCTCCTTCAAGATACCGAACGCAGTGCCCGCATCGGTAACGCCGCCCGTCAGCGGGTTCTTTCACGTTATAGTTGGGAGGCGCACCTTGGCGGCATGGATCAATACCTAACCGCTACCAACGAGACCAGGCCATGAACACTACGCCGGAGAGTGCTTCACCAAACTGGAAACCTGCCCTGACCGCGATTGCCCTGATCCTGCTTTGGGTCGGTTACATCTACTGGGATACGCTGGAAGCGATGGCGCAGATTTGGTGGCGTGCTGAAACCTACACCCACGGCCTCATTGTCCCCCCCATTACGCTCTGGCTCATCTGGCGGGAGCGCCACCGTCTGGCCTCGCTCCAACCGCAAGCCACCTATTGGTTGCTTCTTCCTGTTGCCACCCTGGTCTTCTTCTGGCTACTGGGCGAATTGACGGCAGTTAATGCGCTGACTCAAGCGACTGTCATCGGCATCATCATTCTTACAGTGATGACATTGGTTGGACTGCCAATCAGCAAGGAACTCGCCTTCCCGCTGGCTTTCCTGCTTTTCGCCGTCCCGATTGGCGATTTCATGATGCCGCGCCTGATGGAATGGACCGCCGACTTTACCGTTCTGGCCTTGCGCGCAACCGGGATCCCGGTTTACCGGGAAGGTCAAAGCTTTGTCATTCCCAGCGGTCAGTGGTCGGTTATTGAAGCCTGCAGCGGCATTCGCTACCTGATCGCCTCGGTGACCGTAGGTGCCCTCTACGCCTACCTGACATACACATCCCTGAAGCGTCGTCTGACATTCATCCTCGTCTCGATGCTCGTCCCTATCCTGGCCAACTGGTTGCGGGCCTACCTGATTGTGATGCTCGGACACATCTCCGACAACAAACTTGCCGCCGGCGTTGATCATCTGATCTACGGCTGGATCTTTTTCGGTATCGTCATTGCCATCATGTTCGCCATCGGCATGCGCTGGGCAGAGCCGACTCGGCCCGACCTGCCAGTTTCTCCATCGCCCCCGGCCGCCCCTCAGAAAACCCAAAATTACTGGCTGATTACTCTGGTGCTCGCCATTCTCATAGCAGCCGGCCCGCTGGCCGACAACCGACTGCGTCGGGCCAACGCCAACACGCCCCCCCTTCTTTCTGCTCCGATTGCGAAAGGCTCATGGCAGGCAGGGCCGCCACGCATCTATTGGCAACCCGTATTCAACAACCCCTCTGCCGAATTGCACTCAGCCTACGGACGGGGAGATCGCTGGGTTGGCCTTTACATCGCTTACTATAGAAACCAGAACTACGAGCGAAAGTTAGTGACCTCCACCAACGTGCTGGCTACTTCTCTCGATCTCGACTGGCAAGTCGTCGCAAGTGGCCTTTCGTCGATCAGCATCGCAGGAAACCGGCAAAACCTTCGCTATTCGGAACTGCTAAAAAAACAGGCTACCCCGGATGAGCGCTACATTGTCTGGCAGTGGTACTGGATCAACGGTCACCTGACCAGCAGCGATATTGAAGCAAAGTGGCTAACCGCACTCGCCATGCTGTCCGGTCGAGGTGACGATAGCGCCGCAGTGGTAATCTATACCCCGAAGACTGATGCAGAGGGCATTCTGACCGACTTTGCCAATGATATGAATGGTGAGATTCTGCGGACTCTGGCCGAGACTCAGCACAGATGAGCGATACACGTCCCCTGGTGGCTCATGTCATGTACCGCTTCGATACAGGCGGACTTGAGAACGGTATCGTCAACCTGATCAACCACATGCCGGAAGAAGCCTATCGCCATGCGGTAATTGCCCTCACCGACATCACTGATTTCAGGAAACGCATTGACCGGGCTGATGTCGAGTTTATCGCCCTCAAAAAATCACCTGGGCATGTCCTCTGGATTTATCCGCAGCTCTACTGCCTCTTCCGAAAGCTGCAACCGGCGATCGTTCACACCCGAAATCTGGCCACCCTGGAGGTCGCAGTCCCGGCCTGGGCTGCACAGGTACCGGTCCGCATCCACGGCGAACACGGCCGCGACGTTGGAGATTTCGATGGCAGCAACAAAAAATACCAATGGATCAGGCGTCTCTACAGCCCGTTCGTGAAACATTACATAGCGCTTTCGCGCGATCTCGCACACTATCTCACCCATCCCGTTGGCATCGCAGAAAAGCGCGTGACTCAAATTTATAATGGTGTGGATTCAACACGCTTTCATCCATCGCCAGTGCGACAGCCGATTTCCGACAGCCCCTTCAACGAGGATGGACTCTGGCTAGTCGGCACCGCCGGCCGCATGCAGACCGTCAAGGACCAGATCACTCTTGCCCACGCCTTCGTCGACGCCCTGGCGATTGCTCCCGAATTGCGCCCGCGCTTACGCTTGGTCATGATCGGCGACGGTCCGCTGCGCCAGGACTCACAGGCCATCCTTGAAGCAGCCGGCCTAGCCGACCTTGCCTGGCTGCCCGGTGAACGCAAGGACGTGCCGGAGATCATGCGAGGATTGGATTGTTTCGTCCTCCCTTCCCTGGGCGAAGGCATCTCAAATACCATCCTTGAAGCCATGGCCAGCGGTTTGCCCGTCATCGCCACGGCCGTTGGCGGCAATGTCGAACTGGTCAGCGAAGGCCAAACCGGCCGCCTTGTTCCTGCCGCCAACCCCAAAGCGTTGGCGCAAAGCATCATAGAATTGGCGCAGCAGCCTGAAATGGCCAAGACCCTTGGCCAGCAAGGCAGGCGCCTGATCGAGGAGCACTACAGCATGGCAGCGATGGTCTGTAACTACCAGCGACTGTATGACCGCCTGCTTTCCCGAAAAGCACGGCAATTCGCCACCTGACAGAGATACACACCATGTGCGGAATAACCGGCATTTTCGACACCCGAGGCAAACGCGATATCGACCGTGCACTCCTCCACCGCATGAACGAATCACAACTCCATCGAGGCCCTGACGAAGGCGGGCTGCATCTCGAACCCGGCGTCGGATTCGGCCATCGGCGCCTCTCCATCATCGATCTGTCTACCGGCCAGCAACCGCTGTACAACGAAGACCAGAGCGTCTGCGTCGTCTTTAACGGCGAAATCTATAACTACCAGGAACTCATCCCGGAACTGCAGGCGCTCGGTCACGTCTTTCACACCCGCAGCGATACCGAAGTCATTGTCCATGCCTGGGAATCCTGGGGAGAAAGTTGTGTCGACCGCTTCCGTGGCATGTTCGCCTTCGCCCTCTGGGACCGCAATCGCGAAACGCTGTTCCTGGCGCGTGACCGCCTCGGCGTCAAGCCCTTGTTCTACGCGCTGCTCGATGATGGCAGCTTCATTTTCGGCTCCGAACTGAAATCATTGCTTGCCCACGGTAGCCTCAGGCGCGACATTGACCCGTACGCTGTCGAGGAATATTTCGCCCTCGGCTACGTCGCCGAACCACGCGCCATCTTCCAGCAAGCCAAAAAACTGCCGCCCGCCCATACGCTGCTGTTGCGCCGTGGACAACCCATGGGCGAACCTCGCGAATACTGGGACATCCGATTCACCCTCGACAACCCAATCAGTGACAGCGATGCCTGCGCCGAACTCACCCGTCGCCTGGAAGAATCGATTCGGCTGCGGATGATCTCCGAAGTACCGCTCGGCGCCTTCCTTTCCGGCGGCGTCGACTCGAGTGCGGTAGTCGCCATGATGGCCGGCCTCTCGAATGCTGCGGTCAACACCTGCTCCATCGGCTTTTCCGATCCCGCCTTCAACGAATCCGAGTTCGCCAAGACGGTCGCCGATCGCTACCACACCAATCATTACCTGGACATGGTTGAAAGCGACGATTTCGACCTGATCGACACCTTGGCTCGACTCTACGACGAGCCCTATGCCGACAGTTCCGCCATCCCGACCTACCGTGTCTGCCAACTGGCCCGCAAGCATGTCACGGTAGCGCTTTCCGGCGATGGAGGTGACGAAAGTTTTGGTGGCTATCGCCGTTATCGCCTGCATCTGATGGAAGAGAAAATGCGCTCCGCCTTGCCGTTGGGATTGCGTCGTCCCCTCTTCGGCACCCTGGGCAAGCTCTACCCCAAGGCTGACTGGGCTCCGCGTGTCTTCCGTGCAAAAACCACTTTCGAAGGCATGGCCAGAACATCGGTCGAGGGCTACTTTCACTCGATATCCATCCTGCGGGCGCCGATGCGTGAGCAACTGTTCAGCGCCCGATTCAAATCTGCGCTTGGCGGCTACGACGCCAGTGAAGTATTCAGGCAGCACGCCGCCAAAGCCAATACGGACGACCCGTTGGCACTGATTCAGTATCTCGATCTGAAAACCTACCTCGTCGGCGACATCAACACCAAGGTCGACCGTGCCAGCATGGCACATTCCCTGGAGGTCCGCGAACCGCTGATGGATCATAAACTGGTCGAATGGCTGGCCACCTTGCGTTCCTCGCAGAAAATCAGGGGACAAGAAGGCAAATACATCCTCAAGAAATCGATGGAACCCTACCTTCCAAACGATGTGCTTTACCGTCCCAAAATGGGCTTTTCGGTACCGCTCGCCCGCTGGTTCCGCGGCCCGCTTAAGCAACGCGTCCAGGAGTCCATCCTAGGTTCCCGACTGGCCGATACGGGCTGGTTTAACCACGATTACCTGCAGCAACTCGTCACTGACCATAACAACGGTTCCCGCGACTACAGTGCGTCGATCTGGACGCTGTTGATGTTTGAAGCCTTCCTGCGCAACGTCATGGGACAGGAGGTGCAAGCATGATTCGCGCACTTCACGTCCTCGACCATTCTATTCCGCTGCACAGCGGTTATACCTTCCGCACGGCCGCACTGCTGCGAGAACAACGGGCGCTGGGCTGGCAGACTTTCCACCTGACCTCGCCCAAGCAGGGGAAAACCGCCGCTCCGTTCGAAGAAGTCGATGGCTTGCGCTTTTATCGAACGCCGCTTCCCGAAGGCCCCTGGGCAAAGCTGCCTATCCTCAAGGAACAGGCCTTGATGAAGCAACTTGAAACCCGCCTCGAAGAAGTTGCTCGGGAAGTTCGTCCGGACATCATCCATGCCCATTCGCCGGTGCTGAATGCCCTGCCCGCCATCAAAGTCGCCAGAAAACTGGGGATTCCCGTTGTCTATGAAATCCGTGCCTTCTGGGAAGATGCTGCCGTGGACCATGGCAGCACCCACGAAGGCAGCCTTCGCTACCGAGCCACGCGGGCCCTTGAAACCCGTGCCATCCGCCAAGCCGATCACATCTTTACCATCTGCGAAGGCCTGCGCGCCGACATCGTGGCCCGCGGTATCCCAGTCGACAAGGTCACCGTCATCCCCAATGCCGTTGATATCGACTCATTCCATCTAGCCAGCCCGCCTGACGCTGAGCTCCAAAAGAATCTTGGTTTAACCGGCAAAACGGTCATCGGCTTCATCGGCTCCTTCTACGCTTACGAAGGGCTGGACCTGCTTCTCGACGCCCTGCCTGCCTTGATTGCCGCCAACCCGGACATCCGCGTGCTCCTCGTCGGCGGCGGGCCGCAGGAAGCGAATTTACGCAAACAAGCCGCAGCTCTGGGCCTGCAAAATATCGTGATATTTACCGGGCGCATTCCACACAAAGACGTCAATCGCTATTACGACCTGATTGACGTGCTCGCCTACCCCCGCCACCCGATGCGCCTGACCGAACTCGTCACCCCGCTCAAGCCTTTGGAAGCCATGGCCCAAGGCCAACTCTTCGTAGCCTCCGACGTTGGCGGACACAAGGAATTGGTCGAGCACAATCAGACCGGCATCCTCTTCCCGGCCGGGAACAAGAGCGCTTTGGCCGAAGCCATACAGAACCTTCTGGCCAACCGCCAATCCTGGCCAGAACTGAAGGCAAACGGACGCCGCTTCGTCGAGGAAGTTAGAAACTGGCACAACAGTGTCGCGAACTACCAGGCCGCCTACACCACCCTCACCCACCAGAATAAAACCTGAGCCGCTCTCCTCAGCCACACCACGAAGCCCATGCCTCGCCCGATCAAAACCCTGCTTTTCTCGACGCTTTTTCCAAGCTCGGTACGTCCGGTGCATGGCATTTTCGTCGAGACGCGTCTGCGCGAATTGTTGACATCAGGCGAGGTCGAAACGAAAGTCGTCGCTCCCGTGCCATGGTTTCCATTTTCCGGAAAATGCTTCGGCGACTACGGGCAATTTGCCGCCACGCCGGGATTCGAGTGTCGGAACGGAATTGAGGTCTTTCACCCCCGCTATTTCTTGCCCCCCAAAATCGGCATGAACATCGCACCGCACACGCTGGCCGCCTGCGCCATGCCGACAATACGCAAGCTGCTGCAAGGCGGTTTTGACTTCGATCTGATCGATGCCCACTACTATTACCCTGACGGTGTTGCAGCCGGCATCATCGCCAAGCAACTGGATAAACCTTTTATCGTAACTGCCCGTGGAACCGATCTCAACCTGATCCCCCAACATGCCTATCCCCGCAAGCTCATATTGAAGACAGCGGCCGATGCCTTTGCTTCAATCGGTGTCTGCAAGGCGCTCATGGAGCGCCTTGGCGAACTCGGTGCCGAGCAGAGGAAATTGCATGTATTCCGTAACGGGGTAGATCTGGAAAGATTCCAACCGGAAGCACAATCGCTCGCCATAAAAAAACTCGCTCTGCCCGACAAGACCATACTGCTTTCCGTCGGCCATCTGGTCGAGCGCAAAGGCCACCATATCGCCATTGAGGCCCTGACCAAACTTCCGGACCATATCTTTCTGGTCATCGCCGGCTCCGGCCCTGAACGCGCCTCGCTGGAAGGACTTGCCCGCAAGCTGGGCCTTGCCGCACAAGTCCGTTTCACCGGGCAGCTTGAGAACAGCGAATTACGCAGTTGGTATAGCGCCGCCGATGCGCTAGTCCTCTGCTCAAGTCGCGAAGGCTGGGCCAATGTCCTGCTCGAAGCGATGGCTTGCGGAACCCCCGTCATTGCAACCAACATCTGGGGCACGCCGGAGGTCGTTTCGACTCCGGTTGCCGGTCGCCTGATGGATGAACGAACACCGGCCGCCCTTGCCCAGGCTTTTGCTGCGCTCTTTAACGACTACCCAGACCGCAAGGACGTGCGAGCGCATGCCGAGAAATTCAGCTGGGAAGCAACCACGGCATCCCAGTTGGCACTATTCAGGAGCATGACCGGTGCGTGACATCGTCCTTACCCTTGTTGTCGCGGGAATCCTGCCTTTCTCGCTGAAAAAGCCCTATATCGGTCTGCTCCTCTGGATCTGGCTGGGGATCATGAATCCGCACCGCCTGACCTATAGCTTTGCCTACAACCTGCCTTTCTCCCAGATCAGCGCCATTTTTCTCTTTCTCGGCATCCTCCTGAATGCCAAGCAGATTTATCGTTTCCCGTGGAATGGCATCACCGTCGCAATGCTGGCATTTGTGCTTTGGCTAGGCGTGTCGCCCTGGTTTTCATTCCATCCCGAATTCGAATACGACCTTTGGGTCCGAGCCTTCAAGATACAGCTAATGGTATTAATCGGTTTTCTGGTGGTGGGAACACGCCAGCACCTAAATGCCATTATCGCTGTCCTGGCGCTTTCCGTCGGCTTCTACGGCATTAAAGGTGGGATATTCACCATCTTGAGCGGAGGGAGCAGCCGAGTCTGGGGGCCGGAAGACACCTTTATTGCCGACAACAACACCCTTGCCTTGGCCGTCATCATGGTGGTTCCGCTGTTTCGTTATCTCCAGATGGAAATCGAAAACAAATGGATTAAGCTGGGGTGCATTGTGGCAATGCTGCTGTGCACCGCCTCAGTACTAGGCTCGCAGTCACGGGGAGCCTTCCTTGCCATTGGCGCCATGTCCTTCCTCCTCTGGATGAAAAGCCCGAAGAAACTCGGCCTGGGCATCGGCATCCTGGTGGCTGGCGCCCTCTTTTTTGCGTTCCTTCCGGAGCAATGGTTCGAACGGATGAACACCATCAAGACATACGACCAGGATGCCTCGGCGGTGGGGCGCATCAATGCCTGGTGGCTAGCCTGGAACCTCGCGGTTGACCGCTTTCCCATCGGCGGCGGATTCAAGATGTATACAGCAGACGTCTTTGCCATGTATGCCCCCAACCCCCTGGATATTCACGTCGCCCACAGCATCTATTTCCAGGTTCTTGGCGAACATGGTTTTATCGGATTATTTCTTTTCCTGACGATATTCATGCTCGCTTGGCGATATGGCGTGACGATCATCCGGGAAACAAGAAACCGACCAGAACTCGCCTGGGCCGGGAACCTTGCCGCAATGACTCAAGTCTCCCTACTGGGATATGCCGTTGGCGGAGCTTTCCTGAGTCTGTCCTATTTCGACCTGCCCTACTACTTGGTTCTGGTATTGGTGGTCTTGAAAGGGATCGTCAACACCGAAACCCTTGTCCGACCGGCAAAAAATTCAATCCCCTCGTCGAAGCTGGTGCAACAACGACTGGCCAGTCAATGAGCATAGAGATAGCATCGCCACTCTTAGGCTCGAACATTGAGGCAACGAATAATATGAGCGAGAACGAAGCCAAGTGGGATACCGGCTCTCATCAAGGGTTCTATACCTATTATGAGCAGCAGAGCCTGTCGCAGGAAACCATAAATCGTTTCAAGGCGGCGCGTGACGCGCTCCTGAGATTGCAAGCACAGCAGGGCAAGCATCAAGTACTTGATGTTCTCGATATCGGCTGTGGTGCCGGGACACAAAGCCTGCTCTGGAGCGAAGCGGGGCATCGCTATGTCGGGATAGACATCAACGAGCCACTGATCAAACTTGCCCGACAGCGCTCTACCGACCATGGGTTCAACCATCGATTCGAAGTTGGATCGGCCACCGAACTTCCCTTTCCGGATGCATCGTTCGACATCTGCGTCATGCCGGAACTTTTGGAACACGTTCCGCCATGGCAGGACTGCCTGCGAGAAGCTATGCGTTGTTTGAGACCGGATGGCCTGCTCTACATCAGCACCAACAACACGCTCTGTCCGATCCAGTCGGAATTTAATCTCCCAATCTACAGTTGGTACCCCAAAAAACTAAAAAATTACTTCGAACGACGCGCGGTTACCGACTGGCCGGAACTCGTCAATTTTGCCAAATACCCCGCGGTAAACTGGTTTTCCTTCTACTCCCTCAGGGAATGTCTGCAACAAAGCGGTTTCGATGCCTACGACCGAATCGACATGATCGATTATCAGAGCAAGCCCCGGGCGCAGCAGTGGCTCATTGATACGCTCAAGGCAGTTCCACCGCTTCGCTGGCTTGCCCACGTTGCGACCCCGTACACGGTTGTGATTGCCCAAAAGCGCAGCACCCCATGATCCTAGATGCGCTAACCCGGTATGTTCTCGGGTGGTTTTCACCATCCGGACCAGATGCCCGTCTATCCGTCTTCATATTTCACAGGGTCCTGCCGAAACCCGACCCACTGTTCCCGGACGAACCCGATGCCGCACAATTCGATCGCATCATCTCGTGGATCAAGTCGTGGTTCACGGTCATCCCGCTGGATGCTGCGGTCGACGCCCTGAAATCGGCAAAATTGCCGGCTCGGGCCGCCGTCATCACGTTTGACGACGGTTACGCCGACAACTATTCGGTGGCAATGCCGATTCTGCAAAAGCACGGCATCACGGCCAGCTTCTTCATTGCCACGGGCTATCTCGATGGCGGGCGCATGTGGAACGATACGATCATCGAATCGATACGCCTGTTTGAACATGCGGCACTCGATCTGAGCCAGTTGGGTCTGGACTGCTATCGAACCGGCAACAGTGAAGAAAAACGGTTAGCCATCAATGCCATCATTGCCAAGGCAAAATACCTCGAACCAGCGCGTCGCAAGGAAGTAACCGACGAAATAGCCCGCATTTCAGGCAAGCAATTGCCGTCCGACCTGATGATGACCTCGGGACAAGTCAAACAAATGCGCCAGGCCAACATGCAGATCGGGGCCCATACCGTCACCCACCCCATACTGGCGAGAACCGAGATAGCCGTTGCACGCGATGAAATCGCCAACAGCAAAGCCTATCTGGAGCAGTTGCTGGAAGAACCTGTCACCCTGTTTGCCTACCCGAATGGCAAGCCCGGTGACGACTACCTGCCGGAACATGCAAAGCTGATCAAGGAAGCCGGCTTCGTGGCAGCGGTTTCAACAGCTTGGGGAAGCGCCGATGGCGAAACCGACCTCTTCCAGATTCCACGTTTTACCCCGTGGAACAAGACTCGCCTGAAATTTGCGTTACGTCTGATCACCAATCTCCTGCCAGCCAGGCACTGATAAAAGGCCATTCAGCATGCTCGACGTATTCCTTACGATGGATGTTGAAGTGTGGTGTGGTGGCTGGACGGACATCGACCAGAAATTTCCTGACAAATTCCGGCAGTACATCTACGGCCCGACCAGTTCGGGCAATTTTGGCCTCCAGTATGCCATCGACATTCTTCGTTCACATGATCTGACGGGTGTCTTCTTCGTAGACCCTATGTTCTCGACGCGTTTTGGGCCGGAACCCCTTGCCGAGATCGTTGCGCTGATCAATGCCGGACATCAGGAAGTGCAAATGCACATGCACCCGGAATGGGTTGATGAATCACGGACCGCCCTCCTGCCGCAGGTTACTGGCAAACGGCAGCATTTACACTACTACTCGCTTGAAGAACAAAGCATATTGATCGATCTGGGAGCTCGCTTGCTGCACGAAGCCGGAGCCGCCCCGGTCAATGCTTTCCGTGCCGGGAGCTTTGCTTTCAACCGGGACACTCTGACCGCACTGGCAGCCAATGGCATTCCCTTCGACAGTAGCTACAATGCCAGCAGCTTTGGCCCCGACAGTGGCATTCTGCCAGGCGTCACCGTGGTTTCACCGACGCTCTGCGAGGGCGTCCACGAATACCCGATAACCGTGTTTCAGGATGGATCGCCCCGTCTCCGCCATACCCAAATCACCGCCTGCTCATACCTGGAACTGGAGGGCTTGCTTTGGCAAGCGCTGAAGGCAGATCACAAAGCCTTTGTCCTGCTCACACACAATTTTGAATTGCTGAACCGTCAGCACAATCGCCCCGACTGGGTTGCCATCAGTCGTTTCAAGAAACTGTGCCGATTCCTGGAAATAAACCGGGATTGCTTCAACGTGCGCGGATTTCATGGATTGCAACCGACCGTCACCGCAACGCAACCGACGCCATTGACTTCCCCGCGCTGGAAAACTCTCTGCCGAATGGCTGAACAGGCCTATCGCCGGATATATCAATGACCGGTTAGCCAAGGCATCCTCACCGGTCGCCACAGCTTCGCGGCACCCGTCAATTTGGGGGAGGTAGCGGTTCCTTGGGTGCCTCATTTTCCAGTTTATTGTCAGCCGTATTTTCGACCGAAGGCACCGGGTCTTTCCATTTTCCGGCTTTTTTAAGCTTGTCACGCAATCCGGGCAAGGAAAAACCTTGTGAATAGGCCTTGTGCGCATACATAAGGGCCTCATCATATTTTTTCAGATCGGCATAGACCAAGCCCATGTTGTAGCTCAGGTTTGCGCTTTCCTCGCCCATTGCCAGCGCGTCTTCAAGATGGGCCAGCGCCTCGGCACTCCTGCCTCGCTTGGCCAGATAAGTCGCATAAATCATGCGTACTGTCGGATCGTCCTCGCGGAAACGCCAGGCGCGATACAGATAGCACTCCACCGAATAGCGAGCCCCCTTCGGCCGCTCCGTCTGGGTTTTATCTCCCAGCCGGAGCATCGCCATCAGGGCAGTCGGGTGATTGGGAAATGCGCGCAGCGTGTAATCCAGATCGCCGCCGGGATACACCCCGGTCTGCCCGGAGACAAGATTCACAACGACCGGCGTCAGATGGTGGAACTCGACGACGGGAAGCTCCGTCTTGTCGGTACGATAGTCGAAAGGCCCATAGCCATTGGCCAACTTACCGCAAATAATGTCATCGACCGCCGCTCCGGCATTCTGCACAGCACAAAACGCCAGAAAAAAGGCGGGAACCCAACGTGATAGCGCCATCTTCATGATCATTTGCAAACCCTCATCCACCGACACAATCGATCCTTGAGACCCGTTTTCTCAAGCAAATACGCCTCGGCGCCATCCGGGCAACCACCCGAACGCCACAGCAGCAACAGCGACACACCATACAGGCCTGCACCGCCTGTTACCAGCAAGGCCAGCCGTCCAACATGCAAAAGCCCACCCGGCATCGGCATGAACACCAAGCCGAGTACCATTATGCCGGTGGCCAGTAGCGGGCGCCATGTATGCCGGAGAAAATCCGTCACCCGGATCGCCTCGACGAAACAAAGCACCAGGCTGACGATGACCAGCAAGCCGGCCGCCGAGGTCAGCAATCTGGCATAGGCTACCTCCTGGGCATTGGCCTGCGGAAAAATCACCAGGACCAGCAAACCCAGCAATGCCAGTTGGATCCAGGCCAGCCACGCCTGCAGCCGCACCTTGCCGAGCGACAACAACAAATAGGCGCTGCTGTGGCTCAAGGCATTGAAGATGCTCATCAGCGCAAGCGTTTGCAGGAATGGAACGGCGACTCTCCATTGCTCACCAAGGAGGACCAGCACCGCATCCTCCGCGGTCAACGCGAGGCCGACCCCGGCGGGCAAGGCAAACAGGCTTTGCACCCCGATTGCCTTGCAAAATACGTCGCGGAGTCTCTCGGCATCGTCGGCAACCTTGACGAAAACGGGAAACAGGACCCGGCCCAAGGGCGCCAGCAATTCTGTCGTTGGCATCGCCGCTACCTCGTCGGCCAGGGTGTATGCCCCCAGGGTGCTTGCATCGCTCCGCCGGCCGACCAGAAATTTGTCCAGTTGGCTCTGCCCGTAGACCCCGAGGTTGCGAATCAGTACCCATTGCGAGAACGACCAAAGTTTCTGCAGACGCGAGAAGGATATCCGTGGCCGGAAATCGTGCATCCGGAAGCTCAGGCCGACCCCTACCGAACGACCGACCAGCGCCCCGATCACCATCGCCCAATAGGAGTGCAACCAGAAAGCCAGGGTAATCGTGACAACGAAGCCGGCCAGCCGTCGAAAAAAGAAAAAGCGGAAATCGCTGCCGAACTCCATGTTCTTCTGGAAAGCCACGATGCCAATATTCTCGAAGCCGCCAACCAGCATTGCCAGAGCCATCAGGCGAATGACATCGAGCACCCGCGGATCGCGGAAATATTCGGCGGCGAAAGGGGCTGAAAACCACAGGATAACCGTGGCGCCCGAGGCCTGGATAACGCGTAGCGTCCATGCCGTATCGAAATCCTCCCGATCGGCATCACGGTTCTGGATCAATGCCGAACCGACTCCGAGATCGAGCAGCGTATCGATCAGCCCGACAACCACTGAAGCCATGGCAACGATACCGAAATCATCGGGCACCAGCAGGCGCGCCAGGATCAGCGTGCTGATCAGGCCGATCAGGCGATCGGTCCAACGCATGGCGATGACCAGCACGGCGCCGCGCGCGGCCGAAACAGCCTTGCTGGGTCGCGTCGAGAGGCTCATGCGGGCAATCCTACGGTCGACCTGAAAAAACGGGCAATTTCCGCAATCTCCGAACAAAGAATTCCCGCCAGGCACCCAGTTGTCGTTCGGTGCCATAGCTGATCAGCAGGCAGGCCAGCAGAATCGCTAGCAAACAGGCCAGCGAACGGATGATCGATTGCTCGGTATTGGGAAATGCATAACCGGTCAGTTGGCTCATCGGGCGGTGGAAGAGATAGAGCGTGAAAGAAAATCCGGCCAAATATTTGGCAAGCGGCGAAATCTGCCCGAAAAACCGGCGAAACCCCGGATTCAGGCCAGAGAATGACAAAATATGCAGGACCACGGCCAGGCCGATCAGATAATCGGTAACCAGACGTTGCGATGCGCCCAGCCGCCAGAAGCCGGGGATATGGTCATGCAGGTAGATCCGGACCAGATGATCAACGCCGGAAACATTGATCCCGAAGATCAGCGCCAGGCTGCAGAAATACGCCAGCCAGGCCCAGCCGCGTTGCAGCCGCCCTTCCCCGTCGGCATTGGCCGCCAGCAGCGCCCCGATCACCCAGATCGGAAACAGCGCCAGCACCGCCGGGCCAGCGACAAGCCCCCCGAGAAGGAAGCACAGGACACGCTGCCAGCCTCGCAGGAAGAGAAAACAGCCGAACAGCACGTAATACCAGACTTCGTAGCAAAGCGACCAATAGGGACCATTCAGGGTAAGCGCCGCTTCGCTGCCGAGCGCCTCGTTCAGAAACAGCAGGCTGCTGGCCATATCCCATGCCGAGAAATCCCGGTAGTTGCTCAGGCGCTGCGTGTCGACCGCGCCAGAGATCGCCACCATAAGGCCGAGGGATACGCTGAAGAGCACTGCCGGCAAGGCCACCGAATAGACGCGCGACAGCCGTGCCGCCGCATAGTCGGCCCAGGTCCGGGCACTCCTGACCGTACTCGAATAGATGATGAAACCGGACATCACGAAGAAAATCATTACCGCCTCATGGCTGAACCAAGACAGCGGCCACCAGCGCATGTACAGCCCGTCCTGCTCCATGTGGCCGAGCAGCACCGCCAAGGCTGCGGTAAAGCGCAGCAGATCGAGATAGGCGGAGAGCGACTGGTCGAGTTTCATCGAGTGACCATTTCGTTCTTACGCAGACGATGCACCATCACGCCGCAATGCCGTTCAGTATCGTGGCCAGCTCGCCGGTTCGCGAACGGCGCGAATGCTGGCTGGCCACGGCGTAATCGACGCCCCTGGCCTGGCCGGCCCTGAGTTTGTCGAGGAAAATGCGCAGCGCCCGGGCAATGTCTTGAGCATCGGCCATGTTTGCCTGATCGGTTGCCCCGACATCGCTAAGCATGTGCGCACAAATACCGGCCGCATCGACCAGCGCAAAGATCGGGCGACCGGAACGGTAATATTCGTAGATCTTGGCTGGTATTTGATGATTGCAGACAACGCCCTGGAAGAGCAGCAAGCCGTCGGCGCGAAGCATCTCGCCCAGCGCCTGGCGGTAGGCAACCACCGGTTCGAGACGGACGATGTCGTCGATCGCCAGGCTGGCGAGTTGCGGTCGGTAAAGATCGTCGTCCCCGGTGGCACGCAGGATAATCTGCAAGGTGTCGGCGCTGATCGCCCCTTCCCGCTTGAGGCCGGCGATTGCTGCAAAAAACGGGCGCGGGTCGCGTTCCTTGGGGTACAACAGGCCACTATGGACCAGCGTGATCTGGTTCGGCTTGCCGAGCGGCACGTCTTCCAGTCCGTTCTGCGCATCGCTGAAGTTGTCTTCGTCATAGCCGTTTTCGATGACGCCCCATTTCGCTTCCGGGATATCGGGATAGCGCTCGGCATACATCTGGCGGGTCAGTTGCGTCGTGAAAAGGGCCCGCGAACATTGCGCCACCGATGCTGCCTCGAGTCGGCGCTGGACGCGCCAGGTCAGCGGATCGCGCGGATAACCCGGCTCGGTCATCGCATCGCGAAAATCGGCCACCCAGGGCAAGCCGGAACGCTTGCTCAGGCCCAGCCCGATCATGTGGGCCGTGGCAATCGGAAAGGTCGAGAACAAGACGTCCGGCTGATGCTTCCTGATCATCTGCATGCCAGTCCACATGCCACCGAGCCACCAGCTTGCCCAGCGATCAGGCTGCGCCATCCATTGCAGGTACTTGCCCTTGAACGACAGATGCCGGGCCGTGTCGAGGCCAAAGGCACGCTCGACGATCACGTCTTCCGGAATTTCCCTCAGTTGGTCCGGATTGACCACGTCGTAAGCTTTTGGGGAGACCGAGAGGATCATCGGCGTCCAGCCGTATTCGCGCAGATAGGTGCAGAATTTCAGGGTTCGTTGAATGCCGCTGCTTACCTTGAAGGGCGGAAAATGAAAGGCCACCATCAGGATTTTCTTGTTGTTCTTCGTCACGAAATATTCCCTTGTATTTTCAGGCTCAGCTTCATACGGTAGCGCCAACTTTTCCGAAGGCCGGCATCGTCATCGCTCTTTCCCGAGCAGAGCTTTTCCGGCCAGTTTTGCCACGATTTCCACGGCATCTCCGTTCCAGTGCAGATCATAAGGGCCGACCGCCAGTATTCTATGGGTATCGACCAGATACTTCCTGAATTCCTCGCTGGGATCAATTACGATAGCATGTTGATGGCCGGCCTCTCGCATCATGTCGAGGAGCGCGCCATGATCGCCTTCGACCGGCTCGAGAAGGTGAGCACGGTCGGGATCAACAACAAATACAAAGCGACCGCCCTCGATAGACAGAATTTGCCGGAAAAAATAGTCGACCGCAGTCTTCTGCTGCAACACTGATAGTACAGGCGCATTCCCAGTTGCTGCGGGTATCTTTGTCCCGCGATTCCAGAGCGGCTTGGTCAGGTCGATTTTCAGTTGGGAAACGAGGTATTGCGCCAATGCCGACTCGCGGAGAACCCGTTTGAGTAGGCCGGGCGGCGCCTGGGTAAGCGTTTTGATCTGCCCGGAATGGGCCTCCATACAAACGCCATGCACATGCCCGGAACCGCAGAGTACCTGCTTGACATCGTTGCGCTCGAGAATGAAGACGAATGTTCTGATCCCGAATTTCTCCGCGGCAAATTTGGCGCGAACAGCATAATCCAGCAGATTCGATCCCGGACCACCGAAGGCATAGACCGGTCGTCCCCCGAGTTGGCGCTCCAGGGCCGCCCCGATACGTTTTTCAGCGGGCAGCATGTTGGCTTCGACATAACTGTCACCAACCAGCCCCACTGCCGTCGGATCGGCCACGAAATCATGGTCGGACACGAAACCTACATTGTTGGCGCAGATGCGCTGGGGACCTTTGAGATCCCAGCCGGTCGATGCGACGAAACAATGCCTGGCCGGATAGGAGAGGATCAGGGGATGTTCGTAATAACCACCCTGCGTCGCAGTCCCGACAGGCAGAACCCTGAAAGCGAATTCGAGCAGGAACAGCACCGCCAACACGCCGGCAAGGAAAGGAAGCAGCCGCGTTTTCATCAGAAGTTGAAGTAAATGAAGGCGCTAACGCTGTCGCGTGTCGCGTTGATCGCCACGAGAAAGGCGCAAAAGGTCAGCGCTCCCCCCAGGAACGCAAATGGCCAGGTGGCATGGCGACGGACCAGGCAGGCAACTCGCTCGCCGATGGCATTGCTGTTGGGCAGGAATACCGAGACTGCCAACAGAAGCAAAATGAATCCGACGCCCCGGGCGACATCCAGGCCCTGGTTCCAGAGCGAGGTTTGAACGCTGGATATGGGTTCGCTGGGACCGTTGCCGGCAAACATGGCAGCAACGATACTCAGGGCCGAACTGAAATCGGTGGCGCGAAAGAATACCCACGCCAGCACCGTCACCAGGAAGGTTAGCCCCCAGGCGAATACCTTGAACGCCATGCTACCGAGGACGGCGCCCTGGCGCTTGCTGCACAAGGCCTGAAAGCCGTGGTTGATAACCAGATAAGCGCCGTGCAGCGCGCCCCAGAAGACGAATGTCCAGTTGGCGCCATGCCACAAGCCGCCAAGAATCATGGTCAGCATCAGGTTGATGTAGCGCTGCAGCGCCCCGTTCCGGTTGCCGCCCAGAGGAATGTACAGATAGTCGCGCAGGAAGGCGGACAACGTCATATGCCAGCGCCGCCAGAAATCAGTGATATTGAGTGCCTTGTAGGGTGAATTGAAGTTGTAGGGCAAGCGGACATTGAACATCCATGACAGCCCGACGGCCATGTCAGAGTAGCCGGAGAAATCGAAATACAGCTGGAAGGTATAGGCCAGCGCTCCGATCCAGGCTTCGAGCAAATCGGGTTGATAGCCGGTGTGGGCGGCGTTGAATACTGCATCGGCGTAGGGGCTTATGCCATCGGCAAAAATGATTTTCTTGAACAGGCCGATGGCGAAAATACAAAACCCGGTGGCAAGGTTGTCGAAATTCAGCCGGTAGGTGGCGGCCTCCCTGAACTGCGGCATCATTTGCGCGTGATGCAGAACAGGGCCGGCAATCAAGTGGGGAAAATAGGTGACGAACAGGCCGTAATGAACGAAGCGGTATTCTTTCGTGCCCTTCTGGTAAGCGTCGGCGAGAAAAGCAATTTGCGTGAAGGTAAAAAACGAAATGCCGATGGGCAGAATGATGTCGCCAAGGCTCCAGGTCGTTCCAAGCACCAGGTTGAGATTGGCGATGAAAAAGCCGGCGTACTTGAAATAGGCCAGTAGCGCCAGGTCGACCGTAACACCGGTAATCAGCCAGACCTTGGCCTTGCATCGCTGCTCCGGGTCGCTCCCGGTGGGGTCGTGCGAGGATATTTTTAACCCAACCGAATAATTCCAGAGGATCGAACCGATCAATAGTGCGGTGAACTCCGGCATCCAGTAGCCGTAAAAGACCAGGGATGCCGTGAACAGCCAGCCAGCTCCCCAGAGCGGAGAATGCAGGGCGGCCAGATAGTAGCCAAGCAGGACAAGCGGCAGATAGACGAGAAAAAAGGTGGCGCTGGTAAAAAGCATGAATCGCTGAAGGGTCGGCTCAGCTCGTGCTCAGACGCGTCTCAGGAGCGTGCCCTTGCAGCCATTGCTCCAGCATCATGGAGATCCAGATCATTTCGCCAAAATAGCCGGGGTGCTCGTAGAGGTGCTTGCCCAACAGTTCGTCGACGAATTCACGACGCAGGATGCCGCGCTCCACCAGCCCCCTGACCGAAGCCGAGGCGAGTGCCCGCAAACTCTCATGACGGGTGGCCCAGACGCCGAATGGCAGGCCGAAACCCTGTTTTTTCTTGGAGATGACTTCATCGGGCAGAAAACCCCGCAAGGCTTCCTTGAAAAACCAGCGTAACTTGGTGCCCTTGAGTTTGTAATTGGCCGGCAAGCGCATGGAAAAGGCGAGCAGGTCGCTATCCAGCATTGGAAAGCCGACATCTATCCCGGCCAAGCGGGTCGTCCCAAGCACTTTGGGGAGATCACTCTCAGCAAGTGTATAACGCCAGTCGAAGGCTAGATGCCGGTTGATCGGGCTTTCGGTATCCGGGCTGGCCCATACTTCTTGTTGCTGGTGCAGGGGGGACAAGAGATCGACTTGATCGAGCAATTGCCGGGTAAAAACCCGCTCGATGCCCAGCCGCTGGATCAGGTTGTACATTTCCAGACGATCCGGCATCGGCGTGTTGGCCTGCTCCGTATAGCTGCCTGCCTTACGCAGCAGTGAAACGCTGTCTGCGCCGGGCATCCCGATTATTGGCTCAAGCATTCCCCGGCGGACAAATCCGGGAATATGCTTATAAAGGTCGAAGATCCGGTTCTTGGCATACCGGGAATTGCCACCAAAAAGTTCATCGCCACCGTCGCCGGCGAGAATCCGGGTAACACCATCGTCCTTGGCCATCTTGGCGCAATAATAGGCCGGCAGAGCCGAAGAATTGCCAAATGGCTGGTCGTAGGATTTGGCGACATCGGGAATGCTGCGTACCAGATCGTCCGGCGTCACATAGTATTCGTGGTGTTCGGTTTTGAAATGGCGGGCCGTGATTCGGGCGAACTCCATTTCATCGTACCCTTCGGCTTCGAAGCCAATCGAATAGGTCGCTGCCGGCTTGCCGGTGACTTGTCCGATCATGCCGGCAACCGTGGAACTGTCCGTTCCTCCGCTCAGGAAGCAGCCGGCCTTGCCGCCATCGAGTTGCCTGGCAGTCGCAGTGTGCAACAGCTGGCGGAACTCCCCGCGCAGACTTTCAAAGGAAGCCCCCTGCGTTTCGACAAAGGCTGGCGTCCAGTATGGCTGGACCGTCAGCCTGCCATTTTCGAAAACGCCAAAATGCGCGGGCGGCAGGCGAAAAATACCTTGGAAGATCGTCCGCGGGGAAGGAATGGCATGAAAGTACAGATAATCGTATATGGCTTGGGGGTCGATACTGGCCCGGCTATCGGCCAGTTGATCTGCTCGCGGCGCAAATTCAATCTGCCCATCGACGATCCGGTAGCACAGCGTACAAACTGCAAAGCGGTCTACTGCAAAGATGATTCGCCCGTCATCCATTTGAAAGGCCACCGCAAAATCGCCGGATACCTCGGCCAGCCCCTGAACTCCCTTTTTCTCGATGAGTTGTTGCCAGGCATGCGATAAACCCTGATTGCCGTTCGGCAGGTGCGGGGTACCGGAGAGGTGTGTCAGAGGAGTGAAAACCATTGGCATGTCCAGACTCGAGATATTTTGCATGGCACGGCGCGAAAAGCAGGTGATGTCGAAAAAATCTTTACGCTTCTAGGGCTTCGTCATTGTCTGGAAAGCACCAGGGCTGAGTTTTGATTCACGAACAGCACGCGTCGAATGCGGATGGACATACTCCTTGAGCGGTCTCAGGTTGACGCCGGCTACCAGGGGCGGTTCCACTCCCTTGCCTAGATAGGGAGAAGTTTCTCTCAAGCGATAATCATCACGCACAGCTTGAACGAACTGATCCCAATCGACATTGAAATTGTTGCGGTAGTCACCGGGTCCTGCGCTTTCCAATTTCCCTTTGCCAACCAGCAGATTGTTGACGGCAACCACCGATTGCTGACCAGGCTTGAGTTTGAGAAAAACGCCCCCCTGAGGGCGATTGTCGACCAGCGTATTGTTGATCAGATACAGTGCGTTATTCGGCCAGCGATATCCCTCGGCACCGTAAGAGATGATATTCGGGTTCTCGGTGGTTGAACTCTGCTGAATCAGGTTGCCGACAATGTATGCCACGCCGCCATTCGGCAGTTCCAGTTCATAGCTTGCCGTACCGCCGATCTCGTCGGTCAGGCGGTTGTAAAAAATGTGGTTTTCGGCCGCCCTGCTTTTGAGTAGATGCCCGACCTTGGCATGATGGAAATAGCTGCCGATCACGGTCAATCGTGCTATTGCACCGACATAAAGGTTATGGCTCTGGCCGTCGCCGTAGCCATTGTTCCCAAATTCGCTATTGACTATTTCCAGCGTACTATCGGCATTGCCACCGGTCAGAATGCCGTTCTCGTTACCGAGAAAACGGCAATCACGTATCAGCAAATGGCCTTTTTCCATGCGTATTCCGGCACCATTCCGATCACCTACCTTTGCACCGAGGAAATCGAACCCCTCGACGCTGATCACTCCCCCCCGGACGACCCAAATCCCCTTGCCTTCGGCGGCTGCACCATCGGCAATCAGTCGGACTCTTCCCCCAATCGCCTTGATCGTGAGTTTTTCCTGAGTCCAGATTGTGACGTCCCTGACGTAGTCACCGGCATCGACTTCCAGCGTATCTCCGGTCTGGGCAATCCGCGAGGCCTCAGTCAGCGTCCTGACCTGGCGCTGTGGTCCCACCTTGATGATTCGATCGACATCCTTGGCGTCTGTTTCCTTTGCGCCAACTGGTGAAGCGACAAGCAGGAATACAGCCATTAGAAATTGGAGAAAAACACCAACGATATCGAATGTACACGATTCCCCACCAGCGGGCATTGCCCGACGGTGGCATCGTCGTGTTCCGCCCGATGAATAGGCTCGAATCATCATGATAATCAGGCGTTGCTGGCAGCCAGCAAGCGCTCGACACATTCTGTCAGCGTGCCCACTGTCTCGAAAATGGCGCCGTCAAGCTGATCCTCAGGAAACTCAAACCCCATTTCTTCCTCAAGGGCCGAGACCAAGGAAACAATTGCCATCGAATCAAGTTGTGGTAAAGCTCCACGCAACTTTGTCTCGGCGGTGTATTCCAATGCTTTACCTTTCAGGTTGAGTTCCCGATCCAGAATTTTTAAAACTATCTGCTGTAACGTATTCATCATTTCCTTTCCGATTAGAGATCGAGAGCTACCGATTCAGAATATAGGTAATCGATATCGTCACCCGATAACATTTCTGACTTGAACTGCTTGACGTTGAATCCAGTGCGTATTTTCGAGAGTAACGGAACCGACGGCAGCATCCGACGTTCGACATGTGTACTCATCATTCCATTCAAAAATAAATGACATTTCAGTGCCGAAAGAGTTTGTTTGAAAAGCCGGCTGTCGCTCCTGTAGAGCACATCTGCACTTGGTAGCCCCTTGAACATGCGACGCTTGTAAATCACATGGCACCAGCGTCCCGGTTCACCAACCAGAAGCTGGTTCAACCAAGGAAAGCATGCATGATCCTGCCATATCCTCACCATTTCTTCAGGCAGGCTTTCTCCTGCCTTTATCGGGTCAATCTCAACCCTCCAGCGGAAAGCGGGTACCGGCAAGTTGGGAAGGACAACAACGGCCTCGTCGAGCGGCTGGAATTTCAGAAACTGCAACGCGCCTGCCACTACCTTGGTCGGTGAAAAATCGGTGAGGTGGATACCCTCCTGAGCCACAAGACGCATCGCCAGCTGCATGCTGAATTTGCGAAACTCATCCAGCACACACCAACTGGTAATGTTGCAAAAGCGTTCGCAATGGCCATGAATGAAGCGATCTGCATATATTGCACCAATGCCCCCGACCACCCGCTCTCCATCGCGCATCAGGAAACCAAAATTCGGCCGCTCGGCAGCCCAATTGGCTGAAAGGCCGGCTATCCACTCCTCACGGCTACGGCGGTAACCCATGTTTTGGGCGAGAAAATCCGCGAACTGAGAAAGTGTTTCTGCAGTTATCGCTTCTATGGTCGGTTTTGCCATTGCCAATTTATATCCGTTGGACCGGAGCCTGTGCCAGCTCGGAATGGAGGCCATGCAGCCAATCGATGCCCCAAACTGCCACCTGTTCCCGCCACTCGCCGGACGAGAAGGTATGGTCTGCATAAGGCAACTCGTGCCGCTCGGTCTGATGTGCGACAAGCTGTTCTTTCCAGACCGGATCTCCTGCTACGAGGTCATCGAACTCCTTGGGTACCAAATCCCGACCGCTCATGACCATCATGATTCTGCCGCGGAAACGCAGCAAACCTTCCAACATTCGTTCGGGTAGCGGCCGCCGATCCGTTATCCCTGCTGAATTACTGACAGAACTTCCACGAGCCTTCGAAATCATCTGGATCGCCGAGCGAATTGAGCCGAGAACATCGAATTTGAGAGTAAATACCTTGTTCCAGAATGATCTTTCGGTCAGCCGGTTAAGGTAATAATGTTTGACGACTACTCTTGCCTGTCCCTGTTCGGTACGAACCCAAGGGTTCAACATCACGATCCCCAATACTCGCGGATCTTTGTGCGCATAAAACAGCGACGCGGAACAGGCGTTGCACTCTCCCCAAAGAACCACCCCCTTCAGAGATGGGCAGTCCTGGTGGAATTTGTCGATCGCCGCCCGGATATCGCTCTCGGTATTTTCGTATCCGAGGTATTCGCCGTAGCTGTCCCCCATCCCGCGAAAGTCGAATCTGAATACCGGAAACCCTTCCCCTGCAAATTTTCTCGCCCAGAGCAGGAGCTGCCGATGACCACCGATGCGATATTGAGGTCCGCCAGCGACCATCACGAGCACACCAAGGTCAGGATTGCCCGATACTTGATGCAGCATTCCGACCAGAGGCGTGGCGGCACTTTCGAAAACTACGGGTATCTCGTTCATATTTACCGCCGTAACGATTGGACCCATTCGGTCGTTTTTTCGACAAGTTCCCGCGCAATATAGCGGTCATAGAGCGCCCAGAATGCCGGTGCATCGAAGGCCCAGATATCAACATACTTGCCCGACTGCCGCCATCCGTCCAGCAGGTTCTGACTGACCGTTGGAATAGCAGCTTCTTCACCGGTGCCTTTTTCAAACCAGGCGGTGGAGACTGAATTGGGGGGCATCAGATCGGTCAAGCGCAGGCTTTCAACTGCGTGCGCTAATTCGGGGGAAATTTCATAGCCAGCGACTTCAATATTCTGGCCAGCAGCAAGTTGCGCTCGCATACCCCCGGTTGTTTCCTTGGGAATATCGGTCCTGTCCATATTGGCAGCAATCCGCATGCGCATGAACTGGGTGAGATAGTGCTTTCCGTCGGCAATCGCTTGCCAAGCGACCAGAGCCGGTACTTGCGGCGCTGCATGCAGCGCTGCGAGTGCAAGCGGAACACCGAGCCGGATTCCAAGAAGGGCCGAACATCCACCAGGCTGCGACATTTCAAGCCATTCGATGCATTGCCGAATATTGTCAATCCAGATATCCCAGCGCGCGTCCCCGTACTCACCTTCGCTTTCGCCGGTACCGAAGAGGTCGACCACCAGCGTCCCCACGCCGACTTTTGCCAGTGACTGTGCCTGAAAAGTCACCATGCTACGGCAACGATTCATCTCTTCATTGAAGGCTGGAACAACGAGCACATTACCCCAGCGCTCAACCTCGCCGGTCGGTTCGTGATAAACACAAAACAGGCGCCCATTGGCACTCGGGAGAAAGAACGGCCTCGGTAGTGAACAAACGCTTTCCGACAAGATCAATCCCCCCGACTTTGACCAATCAAAGCAGGCCCTTCTTGCGAAGAACAAACTCTGCCATCCGCGTCAACGACCCCAGATTATCGACATTGATTTCCTCTTGGGCGAGAGGAATTTCATAGGTCTTTTCATACCAGGCGATCAATTCCAGCAAACCGGTCGAGTCGATAAGGCCGGTCGCCGGGATAATATCGTCGAGCGCCAGCTCTGAGGCATCGTCCCCTGTCTGGGCGGCAATTTCGACAATTTTTGCCTTGATTTCGGCCTCGATAGCTTGTTTGTTCAATGACATCTTGTCAGGTTTCCGTGTGTTAATTGTTCTTGGGCTGCGTCAGTTTTTTCAGTGCCGCAACAACCTGTCCACCATTCAGGACGCGATGATCATAACTGGCGCCCAGCACCCCTCGCCCATTTTGTCCAGCCGCGTGTGCAACCATCATTGCGGTATGCGGCGGAAGAATCGGGATGTGCCGCATGACCTTCCAACGTTCCATGCTGGAAAATCCGATTGTGGCGCCGGAAGCTTCCGACTCGCGAAGATTGTGTCCGGCAGCTCGCCGCAATACGTCACCCAATGAGTTCACAAATCCCAATTCATCCAGTTGATGCGCATCGCGCACCACAGCAAGATATAAGGCATCTCCAGCCTGTATTGTAAACCCGAGATTGACAGGATCATATTCGTATCGCTTATTACCGACAAAGGTGGCATTCAGACGCGGAATTTCCCGGGCGAGTTCGACCAGCCTCCGCGCCATCAGGGGCAACAAGGGTGGCATGAGCAAACCTTTTTCTTCCTGAAAGCGTTTGGCGTATTCAGCCCAATGAGAAAGGTCATAGTCGATCTCGATGTAACCAGGCACGGCAAAATCGCGATGCCAAGCCACGGTTGCGGCCATACCCTTCTCTTCCCGGGTGAGATCGATCGATAATCCAGCAACATCCGGCAGGGTTTCGGCAGCTTTGTTTGCCCCCTGAGATTTGGAGTCCTTGTTCGTAGCAGCCAATCCGTTCTGGGAGAGATAGCGCTCCACTGCCTCAACGGTAATCCGGCCGTCGATCTCGGGAATCTGCTCAGCCCGCAAAGCATGCTGAGAAAGCATGATTCTCGCCTTGGCCGTAATTTGTGAGCCACGCGCCCCGGTTCCTGCGGTTGATTCAGCCTTTATTTCCGGAATTGCCTCCTCCGCTGTATCCCCCAGCCAGAGCATCACACTTCCGACCTTGACGATCTCCTCGGGCTGACCGACAAAGCCGAGCACATAGCCGGCCGAGGGCGCCGTAACATCAAGCACCGCCTTGTCAGTCTCAACCTGACCGAGAATTTGTTCAGCCGCAACCTGAGCACCGATGGCAACGTCAAAGGCGAGAATTTTTACTTCATCGTCGTTATTATTGATGCGTGGTACGTATATGGGAGTCGCCATCTTTCAATTTCCGATCACTACAGAATGTCCATTACAGCCGCAACGATTGCGTCCTCGTCTGGCAGTTGCACACTTTCCATGCTACGCGCCGAAGCGATAGGCACCTGGGCGGTTCCAAGCCGCGCCACTTTGCCCTGATATCCATTTTCGGCAAGCATGGCGAGTACTTCGGCGCTAAAACCAAAGTGGTGGTGAGCTTCTTCAACAACCAGAATCCGCGGTCGATGCAGCAAGGCATTGAGTAAAGAGAAACGCGGCAATGGTGCAAGCAGGGCCGGTGCCACGATTTCTACAGAAAGCTCCTCGGCTTCTTCAAGAATGCGCGCCGCCTTTTCGGCTATCGGCAACATCCCGCCGTATGACAAAAGAGTTACATCAGGATCTTCACTGCCGCTTCGAAGCGTTGGAAACAGATCGGCTCCGATGTCGTCCGGCTCCGCAGAAATCTCTTCGTAAGCAGCAGAATCGGGCTTCTCACCGTAGAGCAACTTGTGCTCGAGGAACAGGGTCGGATTCGGCCAGCGAATCGTCGCATCGATGAGCAACTGGCCAAGGTTGTGGCGATGGCTACCAAAGACTACGGTCAACCCCGGAACTGACACAAAAACATTTTCCAGGCTTTGACTGTGTGTCGGGCCATAGCCACGCCGACCACCGCAAGGCGCTCGAATCACGATCGGTACGGTCGACTCGGCGAACATGCCGGGAAACTTGACTGCGTGGTTATAGATCTGATCCATGCACAGCGTCAGGAAATCGGCAAACATGATTTCGACGATCGGCTTTTTTCCGGCCATTGCCAAGCCGATACCTGCGCCAGTAATACCGGCCTCGCTGATCGGCGTCGAGATTACCCGCCCCTTGAACTTCTCGGACAAGCCGGCGGTTACCTTGAACGCACCACCGTATGGATCGTGGAGATCCTCACCAAGAAGAATTACATCTGGATCATTTTCAAGAAGCTTGTGCAGAGCATCGTTCAGCGCAGCCCGGATGTTAGGCGAGGCGGATTCCGACATCGGGAAGTCAACCGTCAGCGCAGGCTTGAAGACGTGTTCCGGTACTGGATCAAAAGTCGCCAGAGCAGATTGCATGGCGACATTCTCAACTTCCCGAAGGAAAGTGCTGCATGCGGTCTTGATGGCCGCGAGCTGATCGGCAGGAAGTGTCGCGCCCAATGCCATGAGCGGATCTTTGTCGGCGAGCGTTTTGAGTTCAGCCGGGTCACGCAGATCATCCCCCTTGCTGTGCGGCCCCAGGCGACCGGTATCAATGACTAGCATGCCGGGGCGGCCCGCTTTCCGAAGCTCCGAAACCACCCTTTCGACCCGAAATGAAAAGTCTTCCTCCCGATCGCTCACATGCCAAGTCGAAAGACCAAAGGCTTTCCCTCGGAGCTCGATATCCCCACCGATCGTCTCTCGCGTGTAAGTGGTCTGGGCAATACCGTTGTGCTCGACAACAAACAGCACCGGAGCATTCCAGATAGAGGCAAGATTCATGCTCTCGTAAAGCAGCCCCTCACCCAGTGTTCCATCGCCAATGACGACCGCGACAATGCCTTGGCTACCTTTCGCTTTCAGGGCTGCCGCCAAACCCACGCCTATACCGGTCATCCCCGCCTGAACACCATTGCTGTGAAAGTTACGGAAGGCAAGGTGCTGACTGCCGCCATACCCCCCGCAAACCCCGCCCTCACGCCCCATGATTTCAGACACCAGGCCGGAAAAATCACCAGAATAAGTCAGGAAATGCCCGTGATTTCTGTGATTTGAAAGAACGTAGTCATCGGGATGGCCAAGCGCCCGCACCACTGACATCTGGCAAAGCTCCTGCCCCAGGCATGTATGCGTAGTGCCCGACACCAAACCACGCCCGAACAAGTCGAGTATCAGTTTCTCCGTTTGGCGGATCAAGTAACCATAGGAGAACAACTCTTTAGCGGTTGTTCCGATGCTTGGCTTACCAAATGCATCGACAGAAAAAATCGGGGATATCTCCATCTACCCATCCAAAGTCTGCCGCACTAAGCAGCGTTGCAATAACCGGAAAAACTACAGAGCATCCAAATCAAAACTCACATCAAGCGACCAACAATCCGGTTTTCAAGCCCACGAACTGAGTTAAAGAACCCACCGTCGCGAATACTGCGCTATCAATTTCATCGTCATCGATAGTGCACCGAAAACGCTCCTCAATAGCAGCGATGAGCGCGATGACCGCCATGGAGTCCAATTCAGGAAGGCTTCCGAGGAGAATCGTATTCTCGTCAAAGGCCAACGCCCGCCCTCCCAAATGGAGGACATCATCGAGCAATATCTTTACATCCCGCTTAAAATCCACCGGCATCGCCTCGTCTTTTCAACCTACTGACTCTATCAAAGCCTCAAAATTTATCGGTGTGAGATACTTCACAGGACGTTGGCCTATGTACACGTCATCGTACAGGCAACCCAAAGTTTACCACTTGAATCCAACTCCCTCATGACTGATTCGACACTCCTCCACGAACTGATTCACTTCTCGGCCAATCGCTTCCCGAACTCTCCGGCGTTGACCTACGGCAAGGCCACGCTGAATTACGCCGAGCTACAGCAGTCGGTCAGCAATTTGGCCTCTGGGCTCATTTCGCTTGGCCTCCAGCGTGGAGAACGGGTTGCAATTTATCTTGAAAAGCGCTTCGAAACAGTCATTGCCAGCTTCGGGGCTCCAGCAGCCGGTGGCGTTTTCGTACCGATCAATCCATTACTCAAGCCGGAACAGGTCGGCTACATTCTGCGCGACTGCAATGTCCGTGTATTAGTAACTTCGCCAGAACGTTTGGAGTTATTGCGAGAAACCCTACCAGCATGCCATGACCTTCGGCACGTCGTACTGACCGATTCCGCCGAGGCGATAGTCAGTTGCTCCCCGCTCAACCTATGTAATTGGGACGATATGCTCAGTCAGACGGCAGCGACCGGGCATCGAATCATCGACACCGACATGCTGGGCATTCTGTACACTTCGGGGAGCACCGGCAAACCAAAGGGAGTCGTGCTTTCCCACCGGAACATGATGGCCGGAGCGAAAAGTGTGGCGAGCTACCTCCAAAACTGTCCGGAAGACACCCTTCTTGCCGCCCTCCCCCTTTCCTTTGACGCCGGTTTCAGCCAATTAACGACTGCTTTTCATGCTGGCGCCCGGGTGGTCTTGCTCAACTATCTGCTCCCCCGTGACGTCATCCGGGCATTGGAACGCGAGAAAGTGACTGGATTGACCGCCGTCCCCCCCCTATACCTGCAATTGACCCAGCTGGAATGGCCCGCCACGATCACCGAGCACCTGCGTTATTTTGCTAACACCGGCGGCAGGATGCCACGCGAAACACTGATGGCGCTACGCCAGCGCCTGCCAAAGACAAAGCCGTTCCTGATGTACGGTCTAACAGAAGCTTTCCGCTCGACTTTTTTGCCCCCGGACGAGGTCGACCGCAGGCCGGATTCGATTGGCAAAGCGATTCCGAATGCCGAGATTCTTGTCTTGCGTGAAGATGGAACACCTTGCACCGCCAACGAACCTGGAGAGCTGGTACACCGCGGTGCATTGGTCGGCATGGGCTACTGGAACGATATTGAAAAAACGGCTGAACGCTACAAACCCCTGCCGGCACATGCCCCCGGTCGTGAGTCCGGCCTGGTCCTGCCGGAGATTGCCGTATTCTCCGGGGATACCGTGCGCATGGATGAAGATGGATTCCTCTACTTTATCGGCCGTCGCGACGAAATGATGAAAACATCAGGCTACCGCGTTAGCCCAACCGAGGTCGAGGAAGTGCTCTATGCCACAAAGATGGTTGGGGAATGTGTGGCCTTCGGGGTTGATGACGACAGACTGGGGCAGATAATACAGGTCATTGTCACCCCCCCGGCAGGCGAGACGGTAGACATGGCTGCCCTGCTCGCCGAATGTCGAGCCCGCATGCCTGCCTATATGGTGCCCGCTGGGATCGACGTCCGCGAAGGGCCATTACCCCGCAACCCGAATGGGAAAATCGACCGAAAAACGCTGTCGACCGCATGGGTCGAACAGAAGAATCAATAAAAGCCATTTGCCAGGAATCTCGAATGAGCACGTCAAGCACCTCAGCCCCGACCCACGAGACGATGGCTCAATTTGATGTGGCAGGCGATCAATTGATCATTGGCGGCTTGCCGCTTGCACGCTTGGCCGAAAGAGTCGGACAAACACCGTTTTATGCCTATGACCGGGGGTTGTTACGGTCCCGCGTTACCAAATTACGGGCTGCCCTTCCCCAAAATATCAAGTTGCATTTCGCCATGAAGGCCAACCCGATGCCTGCCTTGGTCGGGCTAATGGCTACTTTGGTCGATGGTATCGATGTCGCATCGGCCTGGGAAATGAAGGTGGCGCTTGATGCTGGCGCTGATCCACATGGAATCAGTTTTACAGGCCCGGGAAAGCGGGAAATCGAATTAAGGCAAGCGGTAGCGGCCGGCGTTCTGATCAATGTCGAGTCATTTCGTGAGGTCGACCTTCTCGCTGACATGTCGCGCGAACTCGGCCTGCCAGCCCGGGTATCCGTGCGCATCAACCCTGACTTCGAGCTAAAAAGCGCCGGTATGAAAATGGGTGGCGGTTCCAAACAATTTGGCGTCGATGCCGAACGGGTTCCGGAACTATTGGACCGTATGAGCAAGAAAGAACTGGCATTCGAAGGATTCCACGTGTTTGCGGGCTCGCAAAATCTCAAGGCGGAATCTATTTGCGAAACCCAACAGAAATCCTATGAATTGGCGGTCAGACTGTCGCAGCATTCACCAGCGCCAGTACGTTTTCTCAATCTCGGCGGAGGATTCGGCATCCCCTACTTCCCGGGCGAGCGACAGCTCGATCTGTCCCCCATTGGAGACAATCTCAGCCAACTCGCCGATCGCGCCAAGCATGATTTCCCCGGCGCTTCTCTCGTCATAGAACTCGGCCGCTATCTGGTAGGCGAGGCTGGAATTTACGTCACCAGAATTGTCGACCGTAAAATTTCTCGCGGACAGACCTTCTTGATCGTCGACGGGGGTTTAAACCACCACCTGTCTGCATCGGGGAACTTTGGGCAAGTCATTCGCAAGAACTATCCGGTGGCGATCGGCAACAAGATGAACTCAGCGACTGTTGAAACCGCAACGGTTGTCGGTCCGCTTTGCACGCCACTCGATACGCTGGCCGATAAAATGACCTTGGCAACAGCCGACCCCGGGGACTTTTTCGTTGTCTTCCAATCCGGGGCTTACGGCGCAAGCGCCAGCCCCCAGCTTTTTCTTGGGCACCCTGCAGTCATTGAAGTTTTGGTATAAGTCCGCTCCAGAGGCTTAGACCCATGCCACGATTCCGCCAGGATTCAACTCTACCCAGCCTCAGGGAAGATCAGCCATGCCGTTGGTGATAAGGCGCCCAGTTCAGCAATTCGTTAGAATAGTACTGATGCATATGTGCTAATTAACTATTCGAAGTCGATAGCAAATTAACATATTTGTTAATAATTAATTATCATCGGTAATTTATTTGTCGTTTTTGCCACATGGCGAATATTTATCAATGGTAGAAAATTAAAATCGCAATTCCAGCTTCTTTCATGGCTAAAACTCATTATGTTGATTCGTAGTCAATGTGAAATAGTGCACATGCAAGATATGTTGAAATGAATAACGTTTACATTGTGTATGAGGTTAATTTTGCCCACGAAGCCCAAGCAAAAAATTGAGGATGTGCTTGGCAAAGAGAAAATTTGGGGGAAAATGATGTTGTCTTTGCCCGACTCAATCATCAGCATCAACGTTCGGATGGAGCGATAGCATCATGATCAGGCTGTTTAACCACTGGTTTACCTGGCGCAGCATCGCCGGGATGCTTTTTGACTTTTCATTTCTAATTGTCAGCCTGATTATCACACTGATGTGGGTCGACAGCGGGCTTCCGGTCAACCTGAAGCAGGTGGTCGTCTATGCCTTCCTGTTTGCTGTCGCGATGCTCTCCATCAATGCGCTGTTGGGTCTTTCCCAGCGCACTTCCAATCGTCTGGTTACGGACACTCGTGCCCGTGCCGTGCTTTCCGTTTACCTAGCCATTCCTGTTGCGTATGCCATCTACGCCCTACTCCCGATTGCAGCGGTCAACCGGGATTTGATCCATCTTTCCGCAATGTCTGCTGTGTTTGGTATGCTGGTAACCCGAGTGGGCGCAACCCATGCTCCAACCGCCAAGATGCTACGGCGACGTATCCTTGTTTTCGGAACAGGATACCAGTCGGTCGCCGTAAAGCGCGCCCTTGAGCACTCAGATCCTTCGGCGGAGATTATTGGCTTCTTCCCCGGAATCAACGAGGATCAGCCACAGGTATCGCCTAGCATGATCCTCAGCCGAGAGCGTTCGTTAACGGATACTGCCCGCAATCTGAAAGCAGATGAAATCGTTGTGGCGCTTAGCGAACGCCGGGGAGGATCCATGCCTCTGCGTGAATTGCTTGATTGCAAGCTACAGGGAATTCGTGTGCTGGATCTCGCCAGCCACTTTGAGCAAACCCTGGGCCAGATTCGGCTTGACTCGCTTTACGCCGGGTGGCTCATTTTTGGTGATGGCTTCTGCCAAGGAGCATTTCGGACTGTTATCAAACGCCTATTCGATATCGTTTGTGCCAGCGTTCTGATCATCCTGTCCCTGCCGATCATGATCATGGCCGCCATCCTGATCGTTCTTGAAGACGGCTTTCCTTTGCTTTACCGGCAAGAGCGCGTTGGCCTAAATGGTCGTCTGTTCAACGTCATCAAATTCCGCAGTATGCGGCGTGATGCGGAAAAGGACGGAAAACCGATCTGGGCCCAGGCGCAGGACGATCGCGTCACCCGTATCGGCCAGATTATCCGCAAGCTTCGCATCGATGAACTACCGCAACTGTTCAGCGTGCTGAAAGGCGACATGAGTCTGGTCGGCCCTCGCCCAGAACGTCCTTTCTTTGTCGACCAGCTGACCAAAGAAATTCCATTTTATGCTGTACGGCACAGCGTAAAACCAGGCGTCACCGGCTGGGCACAGGTAAGGTATCACTATGGCGCAACCGTTGAAGATTCCGCTGAGAAACTGCAGTACGACCTCTATTACGTAAAAAATCATTCCCTTTTTCTGGATATCGTGGTCCTGTTTGAAACAGTCGGTGTTGTATTGACCGGCAAGGGCGCCCATTAAATTCACACAGTGCCACGGTGATCCGTGGATTAAGAAGCCCATCAGATGGATCTGACAAACGCCTCGCTCATTTCCTGGAGCTTTGGAGTCGCCGCCTTTGGTTACTTGGCGCTGTCAGTCTACCTTCTCTCATTTGGCAGCGACTGGCGCGCAGGCGTCCGTGCCCGGCGAATCGTGGTTGCAGCCGCACTCTCCACGCTTTGGGCTCTTACAGCACTACTCGCCCTACAAGATAATCAGCCACTTACATTTGTTACCGCATCACTACTTGATGTAGCTCGATATGGCGCATGGTATGCATTTATGCTATCCATTCTATCGCCCCGCAACGGCGAGGCGAATGCCAAGCCAGTAGTCGCCACATGGTTACCGGCAACTTGCTGGTTACTGGTCGCCAGCGGTGTATCGATTCAGTTCGCCCTCGCTGCCGCTTGGCTTCTGCCTCAGGAATGGTTGCGTACACTGATTTTCCATGGATTGGCTGAAGCAGTGGTTGGCATGATTCTGGTTGAGCAAATCTTTAGAGCTGTCGCCGAGGATTCACGCTGGAACATCAAACCACTCTGTCTGGCATTGCTCTTTCAATTCGCCTTCGATGTCTATTTATTCTCCGATGCAATGATGTTCAACCGCATTGATGGCGATGCCCTGAGCATCCGTGGATTCGTACATGCGATGACCATTCCGCTGCTAATGCTCGCCACCGAACGTAGCAAAGATTGGACCTCAAAGATTCGCCTTTCCCAGAAAGCAGCATTTCATTCTGTCACTTTGCTAATTTCAGGGATCTACCTGTTATTTATGGCAGGAATTGGCTACTACGTCCGCTACTTCGGGGGCGAATGGGGTCGTGCATTCCAATTGGCACTCGTCTTTGCGGCCACACTTCTCTTAGGTGTCCTGCTGGTTTCCGGATCAATGCGCGCCAAAATGAAAGTTTTGGTCGGCAAGCATTTTTTCCGTTACCGCTACGACTATCGTGAGGAGTGGTTACGCTTTACCCAAACCCTAACCATCCAGGATTCCCCCCAATCGATGGGGCAACAAGTGATTCGCGGCCTGGCAAATATGGTGGAAAGCCCTGCCGGCACACTATGGCTACGAGAATCAGGCCAGGAAACATATCGACAAAGCGCACGCTGGAATCTTCCAGAATGCCTGATCGAAGAACAACTCGATTCCCCACTCTGCCGATTTCTGCTTGCCAGCGGCTGGGTTATCAATCTGGAAGAATACCGTTGCTTCCCCGCTCGCTATAACGGCTTCGAAATACCTGACTGGCTTTCCACACTTCCGAATGCGTGGCTTATCGTTCCCTTGATGGCCGGCAGCGAAATGCACGGCTTTGTCATCCTCGCAAGTTCCCGAACCCCACTCAATGTCAATTGGGAAGTCAATGACCTATTGCGGACCGCAGGTTGCCAGGCGGCAAGCTTTCTGGCCAAGATGCAGGCAACAGAAGCCTTGCTTGAGGTTCGCAAATTTGACGCATTCAATAAGATGTCAGCCTTTGTCGTGCACGACCTCAAAAATATCGTGACACAACTATCACTTATGCTGAAAAACGCCGAGCGTCATCGCGACAACCCAGAATTCCAGCAAGATATGCTGATGACCGTAGACCATGCCGTCGAACGTATGAGGCAACTGATGATGCAGTTACGTGAAGGGGCGACACCGCCGGGTGGGGTCTGCGGTGTTAATCTTGGCGATGTCATTCAACGCATTCAAAAAGACAAAATGAACCAGGGAAGGTCGATTGACATAAATATTCAAGATCGACTGGTCGCTCGCGGCCACGATGAAAGGCTTGAAAGAGTCATCGGACATCTGGTGCAAAATGCGCTGGACGCTTCTGCCCCCAACGGCAAAGTCTGGGTCATAGTCGAGCGCCGGAACGACAAGGCGGCCATCGAAGTGGGGGACACTGGGCACGGCATGACCAAGGAATTCATCAGGGACCGACTGTTCAAGCCATTCCAGAGCACCAAGGAGGCGGGGATGGGCATTGGTGCATTTGAAAGTGCACAATATATCCGCGAATTAGGGGGGGAAATGACAGTCGATAGCGAACCCGACAAAGGAACTCGCATCACCGTAACGCTCCCTTTGTTTGTGATTCGCACAGAGTCCGATCTCCGGGAAAAGGAGGCCGCATGAGCGTAGAAAAATCCCGTTCCCTGCTTATCGTTGAAGACGATCTTGCACTGCAAAAACAACTCTGCTGGTCTTTTGATCAATATGAAACCTTGACCGCAGCTGATCGGGAAAGCTCGCTGGCACAAATTCATCGTCACAATCCCGCCGTAGTAACCATGGATTTAGGGCTACCCCCGGATGCAGATTCTGTTTCCGAAGGGTTCAGGCTGCTCGAACAGATACTCGCCGTCGCCCCTGATACCAAAGTCATTGTCCTAACGGGGCAAAACGACCGCACCAACGCCTTACGGGCCATTGCTCTTGGCGCCTATGATTTCTTTGCCAAGCCGTTCGAACCGGAAATGCTGGCTTTGACGATAGACCGCGCCTTCCGTCTTTACGATCTTCAGCAGGAAAATCGAAGACTGCTCGCCACGCAGCACCCCGCCGCCCTGGCCGGCTTACTGACCCGCGACGCAGGAATGCAACGAGTTTGCCGAACCATAGAAAAGGTCGCCAACAGCAACGCCACCGTCCTGTTACTCGGTGAAAGCGGTACCGGGAAGGAGCTCTTGGCTCGGGGGGTGCACGAATCCTCGCAACGTGCAAATGGAAGATTTGTCGCGATAAATTGCGCCGCCATTCCAGAAAACCTGCTGGAAAGCGAATTGTTCGGCTATGAAAAAGGGGCTTTTACAGGCGCCGCCAAAACGACTCCCGGCAAAATCGAAACCGCAAATGGCGGCACCTTGATGCTTGATGAAATTGGAGATTTGCCTTTGGCACTACAGGCAAAACTGCTCCGATTTTTGCAGGAGCGCGTCATTGAACGCCTTGGAGGTCGCCAGGAAATCCCTGTAGACGTGCGCATCGTATGTGCAACCCATCAGGACTTGAAATCTCAGATCAGCGATGGTCGTTTTCGCGAGGATTTGTATTATCGCCTGGCCGAGATCGTTATCCCTATCCCCCCCCTCCGCGAACGGCAAGGCGATCCCGCGCTGCTCGCACATGCGTTCGTCCACAAATTTGCTGATGAACAAAAACGGGGGAGCATGACTCTCGCCGAAGATGCCATTCGAGCTATCGAAGCCCATCGTTGGCCCGGCAACGTACGCGAATTGGAGAATTGCATAAAACGAGCTGTCATCATGGCTGATGGCTCACGTATTACTCGTAATGACATTGGTCTGGAAACGGAAGGTCCAGACGGAGTCGAGTTTATCGATTTACGCAAGGTGCGTGATGAAGCGGAACGTCAGGCAATCGTAACCGCCCTCGGCCGAGCAAATGGCAATCTTCTGCGCACTTCCGAAATTTTAGGAATTAGCCGCCCAACTCTTTACGATTTGATGCACCGTCTTGGCTTGAAGTAATTTTCCTCTTTCAAAGAGAAATAACATGAAAAATTCACGCGCGGCAGTTTCCAGTGTTATCTCAGCCCTCCTCCTTTCAATGCTACTCGGAGCCTGTGGTGGAGATTCACCAGAAAGCCTAATTACTTCCAGCAGGGAATACTTGGCCAAGAACGACAGTAAGGCTGCTGTAATTCAACTGAAAAATGCCTTGCAGCAAAACCCTAAGCTGGCGGAGGCTCGCTTTTTGTTGGGCTCAGCTCTACTTGACAGCGGTGATATCGCCGGCTCAGAAGTTGAGTTGCGTAAAGCTCTAGAGCTTAACTATCCAAAAGATGAGGTTATTCCGTTGCTAGCCCGTGCTTTGCTGCTTGGCGGGCAAGCAAAAAAATTGATCGATGAGTTTGGAAACACAACGTTATCTGCCGGTGAGCCGAAAGCAGCTCTAAATACAACGCTTGGTGCGGCTTATGTCTCTCTCGGCAAGCGCGATGTAGCAAAGCAACTCCTTGCCGATGCGCTCACCTCGCAACCAGATTATTTACCCGCTCTGCTTGCTGAAATCCGCGAATCAGTCATAAATAAAGACCTGGCAACGGCACGTTCTAAGGTAAATGCGCTATTGGCAAAATACCCAATGAACCCTGAAGTACTGCTGATCAGTGGAAATCTGTTGCTTGCGAATAGGGAAATCGATGCTGCATTGAAGCAATATCAAAAGGCGATTGAAGCCAATCCACAATTTCTGCCTGCGTATTCTGCAGCTATTTCATCGCTTATTTTAACCAACAAGATAGATGACGCCGCAAAGCAACTTGACGCTCTCAAGAAGGTGGCACCAAAACATCCACAAACTTATTATCTTGACGCCGAAGTCAACTATCAACTCAAAAACTACAAGGCGGCAAGAGAATCCGCTCAAAACCTTCTCAAATTCTCCTCCAATAATCCACAAAGCCTGCAAATTGCCGGAGCTATTGAATATCAACTAGGCTCCTACATTCAAGCCGAAACATATCTTGCCAAGGCATTGCAGGCATCACCGAGCTTGCCACTTGCCAGACGATTATTGATAGCCAATTACCTTCGTACGGGTCAATCCGACAAGGCGTTGAATACTCTTCAACCAGCCATGGATCGGATCGACGAAGACCCAGCGCTGCTTACTCTGGCGGGCGAAGCATATTTGCAGCATGGGGAGCCCAATAAGGCAGCCGAGTTTTTTGCCAAAGCCAGCAAACTGGATCCGGCAAATCCGGCAAAAAAAACTTCGCTGGCGTTGGCACATATGGCACAGGGAAATTCAGATAGCGCACTTCAGGAGCTTGAGCAGATTTCGGTTTCTGACAAAGGAATTACTGCCGACCTGGCTTTGATTGCGGCCTATCTTCGCAGCAATCTGCCGGAAAAAGCCTTGAAAGCCATTGATGCTCTGGAAAAAAAGCAACCCAACAATCCAACGATACACAATTTACGTGCTCGTACCCTGCTCACCAAGAAAGATATTCCCGGCGCCCGCCAAAGCTTTGAAAAAGCACTATCACTGAACCCGACTTTCTTCCCGGCTGTTGCTGGCCTCGCCAATCTAGATCTTCTCGAAAAAAAACCCGAGGACGCTCGCAAGCGTTATGAAAAAGTACTAGCAGCGGAGCCAAAAAATATACAAGCATTACTGGCACTCGCTGAATTGAAGGCTGCCAATGGAGCAACTTCCGAGGAAGTCTCTTCGCTGATTGGCAAAGCCATAAATACCGCACCCACCGAAGTTACTCCAAGGTTGGCCCTAATTCAGTTCTACCTGAAGAATAAGGACAATAAAAAAGCACTCTCGGCCGCCAATGATGCAGCCTCTTCTATTCTGGACAAACCAGAGATTCTTGATGCGCTCGGCAGAGTTCAGCAAGCGTCTGGCGATCTAAACCAGGCTGCAATCACGTTCGGGAAACTTGCATCACTACAGCCCGCCTCGCCACTTCCTCTACTCAGATTGGCTGATGTCCAGTTTGCCAACAAGAACAAGGAAGAAGCCGTGAAGAATCTTAAAAAGGCACTTGAGATCAAACCTGATTTGGTTGATGCGCAGGGAGCACTTATTCAGATTGCGATAGAAAACAAAAACACCAGAGAGGCGTTGGAAATCGCACGAACAGTTCAGAAACAAAGGCCGAAGGAAGCGGTTGGCTACCTTCTGGAAGGGAATATCTACTTGGCCGGAAAAGCTTGGCCAGAGGCTATAAATGCCTTCCAGAAAGGATTGAAACAGGTTACGGCAACTGACCTGGCTATTAAACTGCACAGTGCTCTCCTGCTGGCAGGAAATACTGTTGAAGCAGACAAACACGCAGCTAGCTGGCTGAAGAATTCTCCAAAGGACATCGCGTTCCGAATGTATCTGGGTGACTTATCGACATCCAAAAAGAATTTCCCGCAAGCGTCTGTTTACTACCAGAGTGCACTCAACATTCAGCCAAATAATCCCATTATCCTAAATAACCTGGCATGGGTAGCGGGCCAATTGGGATCCCCCAAAGCTATAGAATATGCAGAAAAATCTAACCAACTTTCCCCCGATCAACCTGCATTTATGGATACGCTCGCCATGCTGTTGGCCGGTAAGGGTGAAACCGGAAAAGCGATTGATTTGCTGAGAAAGGCAATGAAAATAGCGCCTCAAGCAACATCAATCCAATTAAATCTTGCCAAGGTTCTCGTCTTAGCCGGAAAAAAAGACGAAGCCCGCAAGGAATTGGATGCTTTGGCAAAACTTGGCGATAAATTTTCAAATCAGACAGAAGTTAGCCAATTACTGAAATCTCTCTGAAAACCACGTATTTAAATTTTATTGAATGAATAAATTTAGGGGTAAAAAATGACAACTATTGCTGTAGTAGGCTTAGGATATGTCGGATTGCCTCTTGCCGTCGAATTCGGCAAGAAATACCGGACGATAGGTTTTGACCTCTCCCCAGATAAAGTAGCCTGTTATAAGGAGCACTACGATCCGACGGGCGAAGTAAGCAGCGAAGACCTCAAGGCAGCAACATTACTTGAGGTCGGCACTGACCCGCGCGCACTCAGGGAAGCTGATTTTGTGGTAGTCGCAGTTCCGACTCCGGTAGACGACGCTCACCAGCCCGATTTTTCTCCCTTGGTTAGCTCGTCCACATCGGTAGGGCAAAATCTCAAACAAGGCGCTATCGTCGTGTTTGAATCTACGGTGTACCCTGGGGCCACAGAAGACGTTTGCATTCCGATTATCGAAAAAGAATCAGGCAAGCGCTGGAAACAGGATTTCTTTGTTGGCTACTCGCCAGAGCGAATCAATCCGGGTGACAAGGAAAGAACGGTCACCAAGATAGTCAAGGTCGTTTCTGGCGACACCCCGGCAACACTGGCCAAAGTCCGTGATATCTACGGGAGCATCATCACCGCAGGCGTATATCCAGCCTCCAGCATCAAGGTTGCCGAAGCGGCCAAGGTTATCGAAAACACTCAGCGAGATTTGAACATTGCCTTGATGAACGAACTCGCCATCATCTTTGACAGGATGGATATCAACACGCTGGAGGTTCTTCAGGCTGCGGGCACAAAATGGAATTTCCTGCCATTCCGCCCAGGTCTAGTCGGCGGTCATTGTATCGGTGTCGACCCCTATTACCTCACCCATAAAGCACAAAAACTTGGCTACCACCCCGAAGTCATCTTGGCTGGCCGGCGAATCAACGACGGAATGGGAAAATTTGTTGCCGAAAAGACCATCAAGCAAATGGTCTGCAAGGGGCACCCAGTCAAGAACAAACCTATTATCGTTATGGGCCTTACCTTTAAGGAGGATTGCCCGGATTTACGAAATTCACGCGTCATCGACGTTATTCAGGAGCTTGAGTCTTATGGCGCCAAGGTGTTCGTGCACGATCCGGTCGCAGAAGCAAAGGAAGCTCGTCATGAATACGGTGTTGATCTCGTGTCGTGGAATGATTTGCCAAAAGCGGCTGCCATAGTGATCGCTGTTGGCCATCGTGAATTCAAGATGCGGTCAACTGCCGAATTCTTGTCTAAACTGGAAACAGATGGCGTAATTTCAGATGTCAAAAGCATTTTAGACGCCGCCGCTTTTGCTGAGGCAGGTCTTTCTCTCTGGCGATTGTAAGGAGGTTTTATGATGTGCTCAAAGACAAGGATCTGGATTTTCATCACTTGGGCTTTGAGCACTTCCTTTGCCTTCGCTGCGCCGTCAGGAACGTCTGACAATGATGTTTTACGTGAACGTGCTATTTCCCTACGCATCGATGCACGAAATCATGAACATGGTGAGAATGGGGTTACGCGCAATCCAGGAAAGGCTTTCGAACTCTATTGCGAAGCGGCAAGACTCGGAGATGCCGAAGCTCAGTACAATTTAGGATGGATGCTGGCCAACGGACGAGGTATACCAAGGGATGATGAGACTGCCGCTTATTTCTTTGCCTTGGCAGCGAAACAAGGGGACATCCATGCTGAAAGAATGCTGCTCCGGATTGCCCCGCCGACAAGCACTCAACCGGCTTGCATGACCCCCCCTGACGAGGAAGATTTAGCACAACAAATCCCCCCAGACCAACAAAAAATATTTGACCTTGTCAAAAAACTAGCGCCTGAATATGGCGTTTACCCTAGGTTGGCCATGGCTATAATTCGTACCGAATCAAACTTTAATCCGGCGGCTGTATCCCCAAAAAAAGCCCAAGGTCTAATGCAATTGATTCCGGAAACCGCTGAGCGATTCAACGTCAAGAAACCGTTTGATCCAGAACAGAACATCCGTGGTGGGCTTGCCTATTTACGATGGCTTCTAGCCTACTTTAAAGGAGATATCTCTCTAGTAGCCGCTGGATACAACGCCGGTGAAGGAGCTGTAAACCATTATGCCGGAGTCCCTCCCTATGCCGAAACAAGAGGATATGTGAAACGGATTCGTGAATTATTCCAACGCGATGAGCACCCATACGATCCAAAAATCACCCCCCCTTCTCCGGAATTGGGACGAATCATCAAAAGTAGGTTGATGTGAATCTGAAAATCCTGCTCACTTTCGTGTGCGCCTTATTGGCAAGCACACATTCCAGGTTTTCAATAGCGGATATCATCACTTCTATTGAACATGTCAAACCATCTATCGTCGTAGTTGGAATTTATAATAGGGTTAGTAGTCCCCAATTCCAGATGAGCGGAACGGGTTTTGTTATAGCGTCAGGAAACCTGATTGCGACCAACGCTCATGTGGTACCCGAGAGCGGTGACCCAGAAAGCAAAGTTGCCGTATTACCGATTGTGGAGCCCCGCTCCTCCTCACAAGTACGACTCGCCACAGTACTCGTACGCGACAAGGAACACGATCTGGCTATTCTTCGGTTTGATGGCGCTTCGCTTCCTCCTGTACGACTCACTAATTCAGACTCTGCTCGCGAAGGGCAGTCCATTGCGTTTACTGGATTTCCTATCGGAGGAGCGCTTGGGTTCTCACCCGTCACGCACCGGGGGATGATTGCTTCCATCACTCCGATAGCCCTCCCTGGAAATAATTCCAACCAAATAAATGACAAATTGATTCGTCAGCTCAAAAGAGGAAGTTTCAACATTTTTCAACTGGATGCAACAGCCTATCCCGGAAATAGCGGTAGCCCCGTTTTTGATGCCGAAACGGGAGATGTTGTTGGAATATTAAATATGGTATTCGTCAAAGGACTGAAAGAAACGGCATTGACCCATCCATCAGGGATAAGCTATGCCATTCCCTCAAATCATTTGATTGAATTACTTCAAACCTTTTCCGGTAAACGCTAAATTTTAATGAAACGACCTCTGTCGACTTTCTTTACACTCTGATATTTACGCAAGCATCAAGTCAGGCCAACTGAATGTTTCTATTGAAAAACCATATACCGGCACACTTTTTGCTTATATCCATTCAGAATGGTGATTCCACATCGCCGCACCAATGCACCAGGAGTCAATCGTGACCACATCAAACCGACAAAGCCCAGAGCCTGAACACCCTTCCCAGGCAACGGAAAATACGTATTCCCCAGGGAGACGCCGGCTGATTCAGGGCGCTTCAGTTGCTCCTGTTTTGCTGGTTTCTGGCCGTTCTGCACTGGCTTGTAACCCGGACATTGACAAATGCGCACTGTCACCTATGGCATGGATGTCCATTCACCCCAACAACAAGGACCAAACGGTTGCCGTTTCCCACAGTGTTGGCAGTAACTTCTTGGGAAAAACGCCGAGTTACTGGACTCCAAAAAATACCGGAAGCACGTTCCAAGGCCCTTGGCCAGAAGGATATAACCCATTTAGCACGCTGAATTGGCACAAATTAAATTCAAATGGGCAATGCACAAGCGCTACTCGCTCCGTCACTTGGAATGGTGTCTGGAACTCTAGCTCTTACACTGACTTGCCTTACAACGATTGCAGCACAGGAACTGACGTCGGCTGGAATAGTGGCAGCAAGCTTCCATTCGGCTCCGATCCCCGCTCGATCAGTCGCATCCTGATCGAGGACACGGCAAGTCAAAGCTTGCTCTGGTACATTTGCGCTGCCTTTTTGAATGCGCAGACATGGGCCAATTACGCCCTTACCCCGAGCGAAGTTGCGCAATTGTATTTGACTAGGCAACTGGTAGCTGGCGGTAGAACTCTATTTGATAGTGAGATCAAAGCATTCCTCGATCAAACTTGGTTATGACGCCCAATCGGCCTTTACAGAAATCACCAGACGTCCAGTGGACCAAGTGCTAAATATCATTGAAGGAGTCGACTTTATTGCTGTCAACTTTTCCGACGAGCAGGAATCGGTTCTCTTTTTACCGCACTCCGGCGAAGTACTCGTCGCGTCAAGTGAGTCAGTTGCCAATCTTGGCTTCACAGACAGCCATTCCGTCCAATCTCTTCAACAAATGCTTACCCTTCTTGGAGTTGACTTCAGCTAGCTAATCATCAGTTGGTCTTCTTTGCCTATAGAATACCCAGATGAAATTAGCTCCACTCGGCGAAGTCACCCCTGCGGCAATAGAATCCAGCCTAAGAGGTCGCGGTGTTTGCATTGGAATCGGCACGTTTATCTGCCGGATTACCAGCGATACGGGCTTGCTCGCCAACCCACTACATCAGTTATATAACGCATATCCGGCAAGCCTGGAGTCCGACATCCTGGTGGACTTCGAGATTAGCCTGCGGCGAACTCGCCACCTGCTTAGCCAAGAGGTCGAGTTCATCTGGGAAGGCAAATCTCCGTTCCCCACCTTGCCTTTGTCACAAACCCATCCACTTTTCGAATGGGGCCTAAACTGGGCAATTGCCACACTCTCCGGCAAGGATATTGTTATCCATGCAGCCGTTGTCGAAAAGAATGGAATGGCGCTGGTGCTTCCCGGTGATCCCGGGGCAGGAAAAAGCACACTCTGTGCAGCTCTCGCGTTATCGGACTGGCGCCTGCTATCCGACGAACTGACCATCATTAATCGCCAGACTTCGATGGTTACTCCAGTGCCGCGGCCGATCAGCCTGAAGGATCGCTCGATCAGGCTAATTCGTGATCGTTTTCCCACCGTGCAAATGACGGCCCCCATTACTGAAACCCGGAAGGGTGATATTGCCTATGCCAAGCCAGATGATCATGCTGTCGATTGTGCAAACGAAAGCCCACCAATTGGGTTGATCCTATTCCCACGCTATCAGGCAGAAGCCCCCCTGGAGATCAACCGAATCAGCAATGGACTCGCCTTAGCCAAGCTGCTTGAGAACACCTTCAACGTCGGCCTCCTAGGCAAGGATGGGTTCGTAGATATGGCCCGGGCCATTGCCAGCGCCAGGAGCTTTGAAATCACTTACAGCAGCATTGATGAACTATTGCCCTGGCTAAACTCCGAATGTCACGCCACACTCTAATCAGCCTGTTAGGACACCCAGAACTTGCGCAAAATCTGGATGAGTCCGAATGGAATTCGATCATCCGGGAAGCACGCCAAACAGAACTGCTGGGCCAGCTTGGCGCCGCCATTCGCGAGGCCATATCACCGGACGATATCCATTGGCGGATCAAGCGCGCCTTTGATCTGGAATTTCTTACCGCACAGCGCCGTAGCGAAGCTGCCATCTGGGAAATTCGCAACATCCGCCGACTGATTCCTCTAGAAATTCCTATTGTCGTTTTAAAAGGTTGCGCATATGTCTTGGCAAATGACCGCAACGCCGCCGGCCGTCAGTTTTCTGACGTCGATCTCCTAGTTGCCAAAGAGCATCTGGACATCGTCGAGTCGGCGCTTATTTCCGGCGGATGGAAACCGTCGCAGGTTAGCAAATACGATCAAAAGTATTACCGCAACTGGATGCATGAAGTGCCACCGATGGAGCATGTTCGACGCCATACTACGGTCGACCTGCATCACGCGATCATTCCCCCGATATCCCGTTTTGCATTCGATCCAAAGCGACTAAGCGAATCAGCCGTTGAGAAAATGCCGGGGATATTTATATTAAGCCCAGCTGACCGGATCATTCATAGCGCCACTCATGCTTTCCTGGAAGGCGTTGCAACAAAGGCACTCAGGGATTTATATGATATTGCCTGTCTGATTAGGCAGCACTTTTCAGAAGAACAGCAATATCACCACCTACTCGCCAGAGCTGATGAGTTAGGCTTGAAATCGATTCTGCTGGCTGGCCTTGAAGCCTCCAGAAACATCTATGGCATTCACCTGCCACCAAAAACAACGCATCCAGAATCATCAAACTGGCGTGCCGGGTGGCTCACCAAGGCAGCGCTGAATGCGGTCAAACCGGGCACCAAGTGGGGGGCAGCCATGGAACAGCTGCTGTTAGCTCACTCGCACTGGATGAAAATGCCGTGGTCGATCCTGGTGCCGCATCTGGCGCGAAAAAGTTGGCTCAGACTTGCAGAGAAGCATGCCAACCAATGACTGCAGGGATTATTGGCGTGCCCGGAGGGACTCGAACCCCCGACCTGCTGCTTAGAAGGCAGCTGCTCTATCCAGTTGAGCTACGGGCACTTGAGGGTGAAACAGGAAGGAATTGGTCGGGGCGGTGGGATTCGAACTCACGACCCTCTGCTCCCAAAGCAGATGCGCTACCAGACTGCGCTACGCCCCGACACGAGAGCCCGCATTCTAGCACCGCCTGAAAAACCGCACCAGATCAAGCGACTATCTTTATTAAAGAAAGAATCCTTGCCTGAGCGCGGTCTTCATGATATTTAATCGCTTTTCTCGTCACCAGGACGCACAAAAAAATGGCAGAAGAACTGCTCCACAAAAATTTCACCCCCTACCAGCCAAAGGCTGGCGAGGATTACATGAGCGCGAAGCAACTGACCCACTTCCGCAAAATTCTTGAAATGCTTAAAAAGGAGTTGAGCGAGGATATCGACCGCACGGTACATACCATGCAGGACGAAGCAACGGTATTTGCCGACCCCAATGATCGCGCCAGCCAGGAAACAGACATGGCCATCGAATTGCGCAACCGGGATCGCGAGCGCAAGCTGATCAAGAAGATCGACGAAACCCTTGGCCGCATCGAAAGTGGCGATTACGGCTTCTGTGACAAGTGCGGCGTCGAGATTGGCATCAAGCGCCTGGAAGCTCGTCCGACCGCAACGCTGTGCATCGATTGCAAGACACTGGACGAACTTAAAGAGAAGCAAATGGCGAAGTAATTCGCCTTATCTCGCACTCCTGCGGTCAACTGCCAAAAAACCGCAAAAAGAAAGGGCGCCTCACAGCGCCCTTTGCACATTCAGATTTTGCTGAATTATTGTTGCTGTTGGACAGCAGCGTCGGGCGCAGCTGCGGCTGCGCCACCCTCTTCGGCGGCAACAGCCTTCATCGACAGCTTGACGCGACCGCGATCATCAGTTTCCAGAACCTTGACGCGCACGATCTGACCTTCCTTGACGTAGTCTTCGACCTTGTTGACGCGCTCCTGAGCGATCTGGGAGATGTGCAGCAGGCCATCCTTACCCGGCAGCACGGAAACGATCGCACCGAAGTCGAGAATCTTCAGCACAGTGCCTTCGTAGATCTTGCCGATTTCGACCTCAGCCGTAATGGCATCAATACGAGCACGCGCGGCCGCTGCGGCGTCGCCGCTAGTCGCCGCGATGGTGATCGTGCCATCGTCCTGAATATCGATGGTGGTACCGGTTTCTTCGGTCAGCGCACGAATGACGGCGCCGCCCTTGCCGATCACATCACGGATTTTTTCCGGATTGATCTTGAAGGTGTAAAGGCGCGGTGCATAGGCCGACATTTCCTCACGCGGGCCAGCCGCCGATTCCTGCATCAGGTTCAGGATATGCAGACGAGCATCCTTGGCCTGAGCCAGTGCGACCTGCATGATTTCCTTGGTGATGCCCTGGATCTTGATATCCATCTGCAGTGCGGTAATACCGCCCGTTGAACCGGCCACCTTGAAATCCATATCGCCGAGGTGATCTTCATCACCCAGAATGTCGGTCAGCACGGCGAAACGGTTACCGTCCTTGATCAAGCCCATGGCGATACCGGCGACGTGCGCCTTGAGCGGCACGCCGGCATCCAACAAGGCCAGACAGCCACCACAGACGGAAGCCATGGAGGAGGAACCGTTGGATTCGGTGATTTCCGAAACCAGACGCATCGAGTAAGAGAAATCCTCCGGCTTCGGCAGTACAGCGAGCAGCGCACGCTTGGCCAGACGGCCGTGGCCGATTTCGCGGCGCTTCGGCGTACCGACACGACCACATTCGCCGGTAGCGTATGGGGGCATGTTGTAGTGCAGCATGAAGCGGTCGCGGTATTCACCGGCCAGCGCATCAATGATCTGCTCATCGCGATTGGTCCCGAGGGTGGCAACAGCCAGAGCCTGAGTTTCACCACGGGTAAACAGGGCGGAACCATGGGTCCGCGGCAGGACGCCGGAACGCATGGTGATCGGACGCACCGTGCGGGTGTCACGACCATCGATTCGCGGAGCGCCACTCAGGATACGGCCACGGACGATGCTGGCTTCCAGCTCATGGAACAGGTTGCCGACGGTATTCTCGTCGGGCGCACCTTCGGCACCGGTGCACAGGGCAGCAACAGCTTCGGCGCGGATTTCCTTGACGGCCTGGCTGCGTGTTTGCTTGACGGTAATGCTGTAGGCTTCTTCGAGCTTGGCGGCAACCAGGGCGGACAAGCTGGCAACCAGCGCCTCGTCCTTGGCCGGGGCTTGCCAGTCCCATTCGGGTTTGCCGGCTTCTTCAACCAGTTCGTTGATGGCGTTGATCGCCTTCTGCATTTCAGTGTGGCCGAAAACGACCGCGCCCAGCATCACTTCCTCAGACAACTGGTCGGCCTCGGATTCAACCATCAGCACCGCAGCTTCGGTACCGGCGACCACGAGGTCGAGCTGGCTGTCCTTGAGCTGACTCAGGGTCGGGCACAACACATATTGGCCATTGATGTAACCAACACGCGCAGCGCCGATCGGGCCGTTGAACGGTACGCCGGAAATAGCCAGGGCAGCGGAGGCACCAATCAGGGCCGGAATATCGGAATCGATTTCCGGATTCAGGGACATCACGGTAGCAATGACCTGGACTTCATTGTAGAAACCATCCGGAAACAGCGGGCGGATCGGACGGTCGATCAGACGGCAGGTCAGCGTTTCCTTTTCGGAAGGGCGGCCTTCACGCTTGAAGAAGCCACCGGGGATACGGCCGGCAGCATAGGTTTTTTCCTGATAATCAACGGTCAGCGGGAAGAAATCCTGGCCGGGCTTGGCATTCTTGGCCGCCACAACGGTCACCAGGACGACGGTTTCTTCCATCGATACGAGGACGGCGCCGCCTGCCTGGCGGGCCACTTCGCCGGTTTCGAGGGTAACCTGATGGTCCCCGTAGGCGAAGGTCTTTTTCACGACATTAAACATAGCTTCCTTTCACTCTCATCACAATTAACAACAATAACAACAGCTTACGATATCAACAAAGAACAATTAAAGAACAACTGGAATACAAAAACAAAAAAGCGGCCGGGAAATTTCCGGGCCGCTTTTTCTGTGGCTTCAGCAGCGCTTATTCCGTGTCCGGTTCAAGCGTGACGCGAAGACTAGCCGAAGACAGTGCACTAGCACAGCAAGGCGATGTCGACAAAGTCACGGTTGGGCCGGAGCGGGAAATTACTTGCGCAGGCCGAGGCGGGTAATCAGGGTGCGATAACGCTCGATGTCCTTGCCCTTCAGGTAGTCAAGCAGCTTGCGGCGCTGGGAAACCAGGCGCAGCAGACCACGGCGGGAGTGGTGATCCTTGGAGTGCTCCTTGAAGTGCGGGGTCAGGTCGTTGATGCGTGCGGTCAGCAGCGCAACCTGGACTTCCGGAGAACCGGTGTCGCCCTTGGACTGGGCGTAATCGGCGACAACGGACGCCTTGTTTGCAGTGGTCAATGCCATTTCAAACTCTCTTTCATTAATGCGACGCCGCCCCAGTTTGATAGAGCCAGCGCCAGTTGGGAAAATTTCCGTTGACAACGGAAAGCGAGAAATTATATCAGTTTAGATTGCCAGTTGTACCAGCCTTTTAGGCCATAGCATGGCCCCGTTTCCCGGCTCCCCGACACCGATCAATCGGCCATCGGCGTAGACCCTGATCTTGCCGGTCAGCCCCGACGGCAAAGAAACCGGATTGCCATGCCGGAAACGTTCAGCTTCGACGCCCTCGACCACCGCTTCAGGCAAAGACTGCAGCAGCGCATCGACCGGCAGCAAGTGCTCCATCCGCCCTGCCTCATCGAGACCTTCCAGCTCGGCCAGCGTCACCGCCTTGCCCAGCTGGATGTCGCCGACCACGGTACGCCGAAGCGCTGCCAAGTGGGCGCCGCACCCCAGTACCTTGCCAATATCGGCAGCCAGGACGCGAATGTAGGTCCCCTTGCTGCAAGCGACACGCAGCGTCAGGGTGTCGCCGGAAAAATCGAGGCAATCGATTGCGTGAATGGTCACCGCCCTCGCCTCGCGCTCGACCTCGATGCCCTTGCGCGCCAGTTCATAGAGCGGCCGGCCATCACGCTTCAACGCCGAATGCATAGGGGGAATCTGCTCGATGTTGCCAACGAATTGCGGCAGTACCGCTGAAATTTGCCCTTTTTCAACGTCGACCGCAGCAGTCGCCGTTACCTGCCCTTCGGCATCGCCGGAATCGGTTGTCACGCCCAACTTGAGGACGGCCTCGTAGGTCTTGTCGGCATCGAGCAGATCGGCCGAGAACTTGGTCGCCTCACCGAAGCACAGCGGCAGCAAGCCGGTCGCCAGTGGATCCAGAGTGCCGGTATGCCCCCCCTTGGCGGCCGAAAAAAGACGGCGCACCTTTTGCAGGGCATCGTTGGAAGTCAAACCCAGCGGCTTGTCGAGCAAAAGAACGCCATCGACCTGTCTCCAGGTCCGCTTGAATTGCATCGCGAGCCTACTCTTCCGGGGTTTGATCGCTGAGCGCGTTCGCCTGATCGATCAACAACGACATGCTGGTGCCGCGTTCGATGGAATTGTCGTAGACGAAGTGCAATTCCGGCAGCGTGTGAATGTGGATACGCTTGCCCAGCTCGCGGCGCAGAAAACCTGCTGCCCGCTTCAATCCGCGCTCGATCTCTTCGAGGTGCTCGGAGTTAAAGGTTGTGAAAAAGACCTTGGCATGCGCGTAATCCGGCGTCAATTCGACACCGGTCAAGCTGATCATGCCAACCCGCGGATCCTTCAGCTCGGTGCGAATCAGATCGGCGAGGTCGCGGCGCACCTGCTCCGCGACCCGGTCACTACGCTGGAAACCCTTTTTCTTCATTACAGAGAACGCGCCACTTCCTGGATTTCGTACACTTCAAGCTGATCGCCGACCTGAATGTCGTTGTTACCACGCAGCGACAGACCGCACTCGAAGTTGGAGCGCACTTCCTTGACGTCATCCTTGAAACGCTTGAGCGAATCCAGTTCGCCGTCCCATTGCACGACGTTGTTGCGCAACAGGCGAACGCGGGAATTGCGTTTGACGAATCCTTCCAGTACGTAACAGCCGGCGATGGCGCCGACCTTGGAAACGTGGAAGACCTGGCGGATTTCGACCATACCGGTGATCTGCTCGCGCTTCTCCGGCGACAGCATGCCCGACAAGGCTGCCTTGACTTCGTCAACCGCGTCGTAGATCACGTTGTAGTAACGGATATCGACGCCGAAGCTCTCGGCCAGCTTGCGCGAACCGGCATCGGCACGGATGTTGAAGCCGATGATGACGGCACCGGAGGCCTGGGCCAGATTGACGTCGGATTCGCTGATCGCACCGACGGCTCCATGAATGATCTGGACGCGAACTTCCTCGTTGGAGAGCTTGGAGAGCGTCTGCACCAGGGCTTCTTGCGAACCTTGCACGTCGGCCTTGACGATCAGCGGCAGGGTCTTGACCTCGCCCTCTTCCATCTGCTGGAACATGTTTTCCAGCTTGGCAGCCTGCTGCTTGGCCAGCTTGACATCGCGGAACTTGCCCTGGCGGAACAGGGCGATTTCGCGAGCCTTCTTCTCATCACTGAGGACGATGGCTTCTTCACCAGCGGCCGGCACATCGGACAGGCCGAGAATTTCGACCGGGATGGAGGGACCGGCTTCGTTGATCGGCTTGCCGTTCTCGTCGAGCATGGCACGAACACGACCGAAAACCTGACCGGCGAGCACGATGTCGCCGCGCTTCAAGGTCCCGGACTGAACCAGCATGGTTGCCACGGCACCACGACCCTTGTCGAGACGCGCTTCAATGATCAGGCCCTTGGCCGGGGCATCCTTTTGCGCGGTCAGTTCGAGCACTTCAGCCTGCAACAGCACCTGCTCGAGCAGTTCGTCGATACCGGTACCCTTCTTGGCCGAAACCGGGCAGAACGGGGAATCGCCACCGTACTCTTCCGGAATGACGCCCTCGGCCACCAGCTCCTGCTTGACGCGGTCGGGATTGGCATCGGGTTTGTCGATCTTGTTGACCGCCACGACCAACGGCACACCGGCCGCCTTGGCGTGGTGAATCGCTTCCTTGGTCTGCGGCATCACGCCGTCGTCGGCGGCGACCACCAGGATAACGATGTCGGTCGCCTTGGCACCACGGGCACGCATGGCCGTAAAGGCCTCGTGACCCGGGGTATCGAGGAAGGTAATCATGCCGCGGTCGGTTTCGACGTGGTAGGCACCGATATGCTGGGTAATGCCGCCGGCTTCGCCGGCCGCCACCTTGGCACGACGAATGTAGTCGAGCAGCGAGGTCTTGCCGTGGTCAACGTGACCCATGACGGTGACGACCGGAGCACGATGCTCGAGCGGTACATCCTTGTGCTCGGCATGCTCCTCGAGGAAGGCATCCGGATCGTCCAGCTTGGCGGCCAGCGCCTTGTGGCCCATTTCCTCGACCACGATCATGGCCGTTTCCTGGTCCAGCACCTGGTTGATGGTGACCATCGAACCCATCTTCATCATCACCTTGATGATCTCGGTGGCCTTGATTGCCATCTTGTGGGCCAGATCGGAGACGGAAATGGTTTCCGGAATATGCACTTCACGCACCACCGGTTCCGTCGGCGCCTGGAAACTGCCCTGGCCGTCGTCACCCTTGTGCGACTTCTTGTGGCCGTGACGATTGTCCTTCCAGCCGGTGCCGGCATCGGAACCGCGGGTTTTGAGACCACCTTTCTTCTTGCCGTCATCGGCAGCGCGACCGCCCTTGTCACCCTTTTTGCCCGGGGCATCAGGTTTTTTGTGCAAGGTTCCCTTGTCGGCGGGCTCGCTGGCCTTGACTTGGGCTGCCGCCTGATTTTTCGCCTGTTCGGCCGCCTTGGCAGCGACCGCAGCAGCCTCAGCCTGCTGACGCATTTGGACCAGCTGGGCTTCACGGGCCTGTTTTTCCCGCAACTCGCGTTCCTGAATCTCGCGCAACTGGTTGTAGCGACGCGATTCCAGCTCACGCGCCTTGAGCTCCTTTTCGCCAATGATGGCAGCGCGGCTCAAGGGCGCCGGAGCCACTTTCTGGACGACCGTTTCGACCACTGGCTCAACCACGGGCTCGACTGGTGTCTCGACCACCGGCTCCGGAGCGACTTCAACGACCGGCTCGGGGATCACCTCGACCACCGGCTCCGGAATGACCTCTTCGATCACCGGCTCGGGCACGATCTCGGCAATCGGCTCCTCGATTTCTGCGCCAGCCATATCCAGTTCGGCTTCCGGCACATGTTCGCCGATTTCGCGCTTCATGAGCACGCGCTTCTTGCGCACCTCGACCTGAACGGTACGGGCCCGGCCATGCGCATCGGTGGCCTTGATTTCCGAGGTCTGCTTGCGGGTCAGGGTGATCTTGGTCTTCGACTCGTCACCATGCGCGCGGCGCAGATAGTCGAGCAGTCGAGCCTTGTCCTGATCGGTCAGCGTATCGTTGGCACCGCCCTTGCCGACGCCAGCCTTGCTCAATTGCTCGAGCAGGGCCGCGACGGGCATTTTGAGTTCAACGGCAAATTGTGAAACTGTTGTTGCGGACATACTTTGCTACCTCCCGCTCACTCGAACCAGTGAGCCCGTGCCTTCAGAATGAGTTCCTTGGCACGCTCGTCGTCGATGCCGGTCATTTCCGTCAATTCATCAACCGCCAATTCCGCGAGATCGTCGCGTGTCTTGACATCGTGACTGGCCAATTTGGCGGCCAGTTCCTTGCTCATGCCTTCGAGACCGATCAGGTCTTCGGAGACGTTTTCCAGCTTTTCCTCGGTGGCGATTGCTTCGGTCAGCAGGATGTTACGGGCGCGATTACGCAACTCGTTGACGATATCCTCGTCCAGGCCATCGATTTCCAGCATTTCTGCGAGCGGCACGTAGGCCACTTCCTCCAGCGTCGAGAACCCCTCGTCAATCAGCAGATCGGCGAGCTCTTCATCGATATCCAGCTTCTCCATGAAGACAACCCGCGTCTCGGCGTGCTCGGCTTCGGACTTCTTGGCCGACTCGTCCTGAGTCATCAGGTTGATGGTCCAACCGGTCAGCTCCGACGCCAGACGAACATTCTGTCCATTGCGGCCGATGGCGATAGCGAGGTTGTCCTCGTCGACCACGACGTCCATGGCGTGCTTTTCTTCGTCGACCACGATGGATGAAACCTCGGCCGGCGACAGCGCGCCAATGACGAATTGCGCCGGGTCGGCCGACCACAGCACGATGTCGATGTTCTCACCACCGATTTCATTGCGCACGGCAGTGACGCGGGAACCGCGCAGGCCGACGCAGGTGCCGATCGGATCAACACGCGGATCATTGGATTTGACGGCAATCTTGGCGCGCAGACCGGGATCGCGGGCACAGGCCTTCAACTCCATCAGACCATCGGAAATTTCCGGCACTTCCATGTCGAAAAGCCTGATGACAAATTCCGGAGCGGTACGCGACAGGATGATCTGCGGGCCGCGGGCATTGCGGTCGATACGCAGCAGATAGGCGCGAACGCGGTCGCCGACACGCAGGTTTTCCTTGGGGATCATCTGGTCGCGCGGCAGCAGGGCTTCGATCTTGCCAGCTTCGATGATCGCGTTGCCACGCTCCATGCGCTTGATGGTGCCGGAGACGATGTGCTCGCCACGGCTCAGGAAATCGGAAAGGATCTGCTCGCGCTCGGCATCGCGGATCTTCTGCAGGATGACCTGCTTGGCAGCCTGGGCGCCAATGCGACCAAAATCGATCGGCTCGAGCGGTTCTTCAAGAGAATCGCCGGCCTCAATTTCCGGATCGTCTTTTTGCGCCTCGGAGAGCGGCACTTCGAGGAATTCGTTGACGTACTCGCTATCCGGCACGACCTGCCAGCGGCGGAAGGACTCGAAGTTGCCGGTCTCGCGATCGATCGAGATGCGCACATCCGCTTCGTCGTGGATACGCTTCTTGGTCGCTGACGCGAGTGCCAGTTCAAGGGCACCAAAGACGATGTCCTTGCTGACGTTCTTTTCGCGGGCCAGAGCATCGACCAGCAGCAAAATTTCACGGCTCATGGGCTAAAACCTCCTAGTCCTTCAGTCGAAACGAGGCACCAGACGTGCCTTCTCGATATTGGTAAATTCCAGTTCCACATCATCTTTTTCCAGACGCAGGCCAACCTTGCCCTCCTTGAGACCAAGCAACTCCCCCTGGAAGTTGCGGCGTCCGTTGTGCGGGATGCGCAGCTTGATCTGAATATCCTGACCGGCGAAACGCTCGAAATCGGCCGCCTTCTTGACAACCCGATCGAGACCCGGCGAAGAAATTTCAAGACGGTCGAAATCGACATTCTCGACCTCGAAAACGCGCGTCAACTGATTGGATACCTTGGCGCAGTCTTCGACATCGACGCCGGTTTCCTTGGCGGGCGCATCGATGAAGACGCGAATCGTCCTGCCGCGCGGCGACAGCTCGACATCAACGAGTTCATAACCCAGACCAACGACGGTCGTTTCAAGCAGCGTGTTTAAATCCATAGCCACAAATAAAAAATGGGCGAAACGCCCACCTTATGAAAAAAAGATGCCCGCCAAAATGGCGGGAGGAACAAACCCGTGAATTATAACGAGTTTATTCCCGCCAGTAAATGGATTTACGTGCCCTCAGGACCCTTTCGCTGCGGCGGCGCGATGTTTTCAAGTTCGCGCATCAGCATTTTGATTTCCGCCTCGGTCAATTCGCGCGCCATGCCGCGTTTCAATTGTGGCGGCAGGACGAACGGGCCGTAACGAACGCGAATCAGCCGGCTGACCGTACAGCCAACCGCCTCGAACATGCGCCGCACTTCCCGGTTACGGCCTTCGAAGATGGTGACGCGGTACCAGTGATTGGCCCCCTCGCCGCCGCCATCGTGCAACGAACCGAAATTGGCCCGGCCATCCTCCAGTTCGACGCCGTGCAACAATTGCTGCTGCGCTTCCATCGTCAGTTCGCCGAGGACGCGCACGGCATATTCGCGGACCAGCTGCGAACTCGGATGCATCAGCTTGTTGGCCAGCTCGCCGGAGGTGGTAAAAATCAGCAGGCCCGAGGTATTGAAGTCGAGCCGACCGACGTTGATCCAGCGACCGCCACGCATGCGGGGCAACGCCGTGAACACCGATGGGCGACCATCCGGATCGTCGCGCGAAACGATTTCACCTTCCGGCTTGTGGTACATCAGGACGCGCGGCGGGCGCGAACTGCCGGTGAAGCGGATATTGATCAGGCGGCCGCCGATCTTGACCTTGTCGGTCGGCACGACGGACTGACCAAGGGTGGCGACGACGCCATTGACGCTGACCTTGCCGGCGGCGATCCACTCTTCCATTTCGCGGCGCGAACCGACGCCGGCCTGGGCGAGAATTTTCTGCAGGCGCTCCGGTTTGGCCTCAGCCAAGGGGCGCCCGTCGCGGGCCACATGGCCGCGATTGGCTCGCCCGCCGGTATTGGGCGCCGGTTTCCGGCGCGGCGCCGGCTTCGGCGCTTCGTTGATCTCCGGGGCGGCGCTGCGCGCACCCCGGGTGGAACGGCCGCCCGGCGCGTCAGCGCTACGGTCGACAGCTCTTTCGGGGCGATTTTCAGGACCGCCCGGTTTCCCTGATTGGCGGAATGGTGTGCGTTTAGTTTTCATTGTTCAGCTCCAGTGTCTGGCTGATTTGTTCGAGCGGCGGCAGTTCGCTGACGCTTCTCAGTCCCAGATCATCGAGAAATTGTTTGGTGGTGGCAAACAGGGCCGGCCGGCCCGGCGTGTCGCGATGGCCGACGACGTCGATCCAGCCGCGTTCTTCTAGGGTTTTGACGACATTGGCGTTAACGGCGACGCCACGGATTTCCTCGATATCGCCGCGGGTTACTGGCTGGCGGTAGGCGATGATGGCCAGGGTTTCGAGCACGGCCCGCGAGTATTTCGGGGGTTTTTCCGGGTTGAGGCGTTCGAGATAAGGCAGGTATTCGGCCCGCGTCCGGAAGCGCCAGCCCGAGGCGAGCTGGATCAGTTCGACCGGACGCTCCGCCCAATCCTCGCGCAGCTGGTCGAGCAGCTTGCGCAGGGTATCGGTCGACAGCTCGTCGTCGAACATCTTTCTCATCTCGTTGGGCGTCATCGGCTCGCGCGCGGCGAGCAGCGCCGCCTCAAGCACTCTCTTGACCTGGCTCGGTTCCACCGTGATGCACTCGGACGTAAATGGGTTGAAAGGCTTCGGCCTGGGTGATTTCGATCAGTTTTTCGCGGCCCAGTTCGAGCATGGCAATGAAATGAACAACCAGGCCGGGCACGCCCATTTCCGGGTCGAACAGGGTTTCGAACTGGACAAAGCCACCCTTCTCCTGCAAGGCGCGCAGGATGATGCCCATGTGCTCGCGCACCGACAGCTCCTCGCGCCCGATCTTGTGGTGCTTCTTGAGGCCGGCCTGGCGGACCACCGCCATCCAGGCTTCCTTCAGGTCGTCGACCGACACCTCCGGCTGGCGGACCAGCAGGGATTTCTCGACCAGGGTGTCGACCCAGAAGAACTCCCGCTCGGCCTGCGGCATTGCGTTCAGCTTCTGGCCGGCGAGCTTCATCTGCTCGTATTCCATCAAGCGGCGGACCAGCTCGGCGCGCGGATCCTCGGCCTCGTCGCCCTCACCCTGCTTCGGCCGCGGCAATAGCATGCGCGACTTGATTTCGATCAGCACGGCGGCCATCACCAGGTAATCGGCGGCCAGCTCCAGATTGCTGGAGCGCATCGCCTCGACGTAATCGAGATATTGCCGGGTCAGCGGCGCCATCGGGATATCGAGGATATTGATATTGGCCCGGCGAATCATGTAGAGCAGGAGGTCGAGCGGCCCCTCGAAGGCGTCGAGCATGATGGCCAGCGCATCCGGCGGGATGTACAGGTCGAGCGGCATCTGCTCCATCGGCTCGCCGTAGATGCGGGCAACGGGCTCGAATAGCGCCGCCGTTTTTGCCATTTCCTGGGCGTCGACCGTAGGGCCAGCCTCTGCTTCCATGGTCGTAGCGTTCATCTCAGGAAGCCGCAGCGCGGCCCTTGCCCTTGTAATGCAGGTGCAGGTTGCGCAGGTAGATCACCACCGGCAACGCCTGGCCGAAAATGAAGACGGGATCCCGGCGGTGAATGGCATAGATCACCAGCACCAGGCTGCCCGCCAGGCTGAAATACCAAAAGGCAACCGGGATCACGACCCGCTTGGCCTTTTCACTGCTCCACCACTGGATGACGAAACGCATCATGAACAGCGCCTGGCCGCCAAAGCCGATGCCGATCCAGATCAGCGTTTCCCAGTCGTAACCGAACATCAGTGGTATTCCAGCCCCATCGCCTCGCGCACGTCGCGCATCGTCTCGCGGGCGTATTCGCGGGCCTTCTCGCAGCCGTCGGCGACGATGTTCTTGACCAGCGTCGGATCGTCCAGATAGACCTGCGCCCGTTCGCGCATCGGCGCCTGTTCCTTGAGGATGCCGTCGATGACCGGCTGCTTGCATTCGATGCAGCCGATACCAGCCGTCTTGCAACCCTGCTGCACCCATTCCTTGCAGCTGTCGTCCGAGTAAACCAGATGCAGTTGCCAGACCGGGCACTTGGCCGGATCGCCCGGATCGGTACGCCGGACGCGGGCCGGATCGGTTGGCATGCTCTTGATTTTCTTGGCCACCGACTCTTCCGACTCGCGCAAGGTGATCGTGTTGTTGTAGGACTTGGACATCTTCTGGCCATCCAGCCCCGGCATCTTGGACGCCTCGGTCAACAGGTAACCCGGTTCAACCAGGATCATCTTGCCGGTCCCTTCAAGGTAACCGAACAGGCGTTCGCGGTCGGCCATCGACAGGTGCTGCACTTCATCGAGCACGGCCTTGGCCTGCTCGACCGCGTCGCGGTCGCCATTCTGCTGGAAGCGGGTACGCATCTCTTCGTAAAGACGCGCCTTCTTGCTGCCCAGCTTCTTGACGGCTTCGCGCGCCTTGTCCTCGAAGCCCGGTTCGCGGCCGTACATATGGTTGAAACGGCGGGCCAGTTCGCGGGTGAATTCGACGTGCGGAATCTGGTCCTCGCCGACCGGCACCTTGTCGGCGCGGTAGATCAGGATGTCGGCGCTCATCAGCAGCGGGTAGCCGAGGAAGCCGTAAGTCGACAGATCCTTGTTGGCCAGCTTCTCCTGCTGGTCCTTGTAGGTCGGCACGCGCTCCAGCCAGCCAAGCGGCGTCATCATCGACAACAGCAGGTGCAGTTCGGCGTGCTCGGGCACCTTGGACTGGATGAACAGCGTTGCCTGGTTGGGATCGACGCCGGCCGCCAGCCAGTCGATCAGCATGTCCATCGAAGCCTTCTCGATGCCCTGCGGGCTGTCGTATTGCGTAGTCAGCGCATGCCAGTCGGCGACGAAGAACAGGCACGGATATTCGTGCTGAAGATTGACCCAGTTCTTGAGGACGCCGTGGTAATGGCCAAGATGCAGCGACCCGGTCGGGCGCATGCCGGAGAGAACACGTTCTGCGTACATATTTATTATTTAGTAGAGACCAAAAATAGCTTCGATAGCCCGCGCCGACAACATGACCAGCGGGTTCATGACCGCGCCGAGGATACCGGTGAACAAGAGGAGCAGCAAAATCGGGAAACCCCAGCGTTCGAGCTGGGCGAACTTCCAGGCCAGCGCGTGCGGCAACAGGCTGACGGCGATGCGGCCGCCGTCGAGCGGTGGCAGGGGCAGCAGGTTGAGCACCATAAGCACACAATTGACCATGATGCCGATCTTGCTCATCTCGGCGAGTGGCAAGGTGTATTCGCTGCCCGGCAACCACCAGGACAACTTGAGCAGGAAGGCCCAGCAGAAAGCCATGAACAGGTTGGCCCCCGGGCCTGCCGCAGCAACCCAGAACATGTCCTGCTTGGGATTGCGCAGGCGCCCGAAATCGACCGGCACCGGCTTGGCGTAACCAAACAGGAAGGTGCCGCCCGAAAAAATCAGGATGGCGATCGGGATGATGATGGTGCCGACCAGATCGACATGGCGCAGCGGATTGAGGCTGATCCGCCCGGCCAGCCAGGCGGTCGGATCGCCGAAATAACGGGCGGCGTAGCCATGCGCCGCTTCGTGCAGGGTAATCGCGAAGATCACCGGCAGGGCGGATATAGCCAGGGTCTGGATCAGGCTCTCGAGCATGCGTTCCTTAACCCAGTCCGAACGGATCGAGAGAACCGCGGCCGGCGCGGACCAGCTCCGGTGCCGAGCCAGTCAGGTCGATGACTGTCGTCGGCTCGGTGCCGCACGGGCCGCCGTCGAGAATCAACTCCAGATGATCGTCAAGCCGATCCTGGATTTCCCAGCCTTCGGTCAGCGGAAATTCGTCACCCGGCAACTGCAGGGTCGTGGTCAACAGCGGCTCGTTGAGCTCTTCGAGCAGAGCCAGCGCCACCGGGTGATCGGGAATGCGCAGGCCGATAGTCTTGCGCTTGGGATGCATGACGCGGCGCGGCAATTCCTTGGTGCCTTCGAGAATGAAGGTATAGCTACCCGGCGTCGTCGCCTTGAGCAGTCGGTACTGGGCGTTATCCACGCGGGCGAAGTGGGCGATTTCCGAAAGGTCGCGAACCATCAGCGTCAGGTGGTGGCGATCATCCATCTGGCGAATCTGACGGATGCGATCCAGCGCCTCCCGGTCGCCGAGATGACAGCCCAAGGCATAGCAGGAATCTGTCGGCAGTGCGACGACCGCGCCGTTGCGAATGAATTCGGCCGCCTGGACCAGCAGGCGCGGCTGCGGCGACTCGGGATGGATATTGACGACACGTGCCATGCTCAGACCACCAGACGCCAGACCGGCTTCAGGTCTTCCGGCAGTTGCGGCAGCTTGCCGAGATCGACGTAACTCTCTTCCGGCCCGTGGAAATCGGAACCGCGCGAGGCGTGAAATTCGTAGTGCCGGGCCAGCCGGGCAAAATGCATGACGTGATCCGGCGAATGGCTGCCGCAGGTCACCTCGATGGCGCGCCCGCCGACCTCCTTGAAATCGTCGAGGAAGCTGCGCATCTGGGCACCGGACATCTTGTAGCGGCCGGGGTGGGCGACCACCGCCGCGCCGCCGGCGCCGTTGATCCAGCCGACCGCTTCTTCCAGCGTCGCCCAGCGATGATCGACGTAGCCGGGCTTGCCCTGCGCCAGATAATGCTGGAAGACCCCCGGCACGTCACGGGCAATGCCAATCGAAACCAGGTAGCGGGCAAAATGGGCCCGCGAAATCAAGCCTGGATTGGTCACGAAGCACAAGGCGCCTTCGTAAACCCCCGGAATCCCTATGGCAGCCAAGGCGTCGCCCATCCGCTTGGCGCGTTCGACGCGCCCCTGGCGCAATTCGTCGAGACCGTTGGTCAGCGCCGCATCGGTTGCATCAAAACCGAGCCCGACGATATGAATGGGAATACCCTGCCACTCGATGGAGATTTCGACACCCGTAACGAAATCCATGCCGGCTTCTTCCGCCGCACCCCGTGCATCGACCAACCCGCCGATGTCATCGTGATCGGTCAGCGCCCAGAGATCGACGCCGTTCTCGGCGGCACGCCGGGCCACGACCTGCGGCGACAACAGGCCGTCGGAAACGATGGAATGACAGTGGAAATCGAAATTGGCAGGAGTCACGGGCAAGCAGTTGAAGGCAAACGAAGAGTTTAGCACGAAGGGAGCCTTGGACCGGCTTCTTGTGCGGTGCAACAGGTTGATTAGACTGGCCCATCCCGTTATAGTGCTTCCCGTTCCGTGGGAGAGCGCAGACCCGTCTGCCGCCGAAGGCGCAATTTCACCCGAAAACGCTCAGGCAAAAGGACCGCGGGACCGAAGCATGGCATTCCATGCTTCGCAACTCTGGAGAGCGGCGTCAACAGCGCCCACCGATGGGGCAAATCTCTCAGGTATCGAGGACAGAGGGGTGAAACGCAAGATTCGTTCTTTCGTTTCACCCCTTTTCCGTTTCTAGAACTGACGTTAAACAACGTTTGTAAAGGATTGATATGCTGAAGAAAACGGTTTTAAATTCTGCCCATCGCGCATTCAATGCCCGGATGGTCGATTTCGGCGGTTGGGACATGCCGGTCAACTACGGCTCGCAGATCGAGGAACACCACGCGGTACGCCAGAATTGCGGCATGTTCGACGTCTCGCACATGTGCCCGGTCGATGTCGTCGGTGCCGATTGCCGCGCCTTCCTCTCCCGCCTGGTCGCCAACGATGTCGCCAAGCTGCAGGTATCCGGCAAGGCGCTCTACTCGGCCATGCTCAATGACCAAGGCCACGTCATCGACGACCTGATCATTTATTTCCTGACCGACACCCGTTTCCGCATCGTGATCAATGCCGGCACCGCCCTGAAGGACCTGGCCTGGATGCAGGCCAAGGTCGCCGAATGGAAGATGGATGTGACGATTACTCAGCGCCGCGACGGCAACAATCCGCTGGGCATCATCGCCGTGCAGGGTCCGAACGCACGTGCCAAGGTCTGGCAGGTGCTGCCGCAGGCCAAGGCGGCCATTGCCGATCTCAAACCTTTTTTCGCCGCCGAAGTCGACCAGTACTTCATCGCCAGCACCGGCTACACCGGCGAAGATGGCTACGAAATCATGCTGCCGGCCGGCGAAGCTGAAAACCTCTGGAATGCGCTGCACCAGGCCGGCGTCGCGCCCTGTGGCCTGGGCGCCCGCGACACGCTGCGCCTGGAAGCCGGCATGAATCTCTACGGCCAGGACATGGACGAGAGCGTTTCGCCGCTCGACGCCGGTCTCGCCTGGACCGTTTCGCTGAACACCGACCGCGACTTCGTCGGCAAGGCGGCAC